>CACZNK010000037.1 GCA_902782585.1 uncultured Ureaplasma sp.
AAAATAGTAAAAGTCTTATAAAAACATATAAAATATTTTCAGTAATCATTATTGTAACAATTGCAATAGTTGCCATATTATTTGTGTTATATGCAAACAAATGTAAAGTTAAAAAAGAGGATCCTTTCAGGGAAGTAGATGAACTTTTTGAAAATGCGGAGAAACTTGACGAAGAATTTGATGTTGGTTCAGATGAAGAAATTACTTTCGAGGAGTAATGTTGCAAAAAAAGTTGGTTTTTTGAAATTTTGTTAAATTTTGCTCACTTTTTGCAACATTACTCCTTATAGGTGAGTTAATTCCACCATCAAGAATATTGTTCATACTTTTTACATTACTATTTTTAAGAAAATTAAACAAAGTTTTTATTTAGAATTAATTTACCCAAATTAAATGTCATTGATTTTAACTTTGCATAGGTAAATCAGATTTCATTAGTTTCAGGATTAAAACTTTTTGAGACTTTACTCTATTTTCTTACTAATTTATTTTATAAACTACTTAATTTGTGTGTTTCTTAGAAAAGAGTATTTAATCATTTACTTATGGTAAAGTATATATTATTATTTTTTTATAATCTAAATTAAAATTCATGGTAAAATATTTATTACAAATATGCAAAATAAGAGAGTTCTATTAGCAATATTGGATGGGTTTGGTTATTCGCCTAAAAATAATGGTAATGCTATTTGTTTGGCAAAAACACCAAATATTGACCAATTATTAGATGAATTTCCTTGTGAACTTGTTAGCGCTTCAGGTGAATCTGTAGGTTTACCAATTGGTCAAATGGGTAATAGTGAAGTTGGGCATATGAATATGGGTGCTGGAAGAATTGTTTACACAGGATTAGGTTTAATTGATAATGCAATTAAAACGCATCAATATTGATCAAATAAAGCATTTTTACAAGCATTTGATTATGTAAGAAAACATAATTCTAAACTTCATATCATGGGTCTTGTATCTCATGGAGGTGTTCATTCAAGCTATAATCATATTGTTGAATTAATTAAGTTATCTGCTATCAATAATATTCATCCAATTATGCACATTTTTAGTGATGGAAGAGATGTTGATCCACATTCATTTGCTAATGATTTAAAAGATTTTGGTAAAGTTTGTGAACAAAATAAAGTAAAAATAGCTACAATTTCAGGAAGATTTTATGCTATGGATCGTGATAAGAGATGAGATCGTGTTGAATTAGCATATGAAAATATTTTAGGTAAAAGTAAAAATACTTTTAGTAATTTATTTCAATATGTTAATGATTCATATGCTAAAGGTACAAGTGATGAGTTTATTCTCCCTGCTATAAATTCTAATTACGCAATTGATGATATTTCTTTAAATGATAATGATGCTGTAATCTTTATTAATTTCCGTGCAGATAGAGCAAGAGAATTAACACACTGTATTTGTTGCTCATCATATTATGATTTTTTACCAGAGCATAGAATAAATAATATTTTTATGGTAACAATGACAAAATATGAAGGTATGAATGAATCAGCAGTTGCATTTAATCAAGTTGATTTAAAAAATACTATAGGTGAAGTTATAGCTAATCATAACTTATCACAATTACGAATTGCGGAAACTGAAAAATATGCTCATGTTACATTTTTCTTTGATGGTGGTAAAGAGGTTAATTATAAGAATGAAGAGAAAATTCTAATTCCTTCCCCTAAAGTACAAACATATGATTTAAAACCAGAAATGTCTGCTAATGAAATTACTGATAATTTATTACCAACAATCGGAAAATATGATTTAACAATATTAAATTTTGCTAACCCAGATATGGTTGGACATACTGGTAATTTACTTGCAACTATTAAAGCTATTGAAACTGTTGATACTATGATTGGAAAAATCTATTCCGAGTGTAAAAATAAAAATGTGACTTTATTTATAATTGGTGATCATGGTAATGCTGAATGTATGTTAGATGATGATAATAACATTGTAACTAAACATACAACAAACCCAGTATGATTTATTATTACTGATAAGAATATAAAGATTTCTAAAGATGGTAAATTAGGTAATATTGCTCCAACAATTCTTGAATATATGGGTATTGATATTCCTAAAGAAATGGATCAACCATCACTAATCAAGAAATAAAATGTATGCAAAATATTATACTTTCAACAAGTAATCAAATTACTAAGTTAGTTAATAAATTGTTTAATGATAAGAAATATCGTGATAAGACTAATTTATTTGTGTGTCAGAGCAAAAAAGTTATAAGTTCTTTAATTTCATTAAATTTCAAGCTTAATAAAATTATTATTAAACAAAATTCTAAGTATTATGATAAATTTAAAAATTTTACTAATGCTATTATTGTTAATAATCATGTCTATGATTATATGTCACATCAAGAAAATGGTGATGGTTTAATAGCAATTTTCAGTCAAAAAAATTGAAATAAATCATTAGATATAAATAGCGACACAATTATTTTTGATAATATTCAAAATCCAAATAATTTAGGTGCAATATTGAGAATTTGTGCAGCATTTAATATTAATAATCTTATCTTGACTAATAATTCTGTTGATCAATATAACTATAAAGTTATTCAATCATCAATGGGTTATGGACTAGATACAAATATTATTATTACAAATAATTTAGCTAAGTCTATTAAAGAACTTCAAAATAAAAATTATATGGTTTATGCTACCGGTTTTAGTAAAAATGCTATTAATTTAAATACATTAACTAAAAAACCAAAACCTAAAAAAATCGCCATTTTGTTTGGTAATGAAGGTTTAGGATTAAAACAAAATCAAATGGAACTATGTAACCAAACAATTTTTATTCCCATTAATAAAAAAGTTAATTCATTAAATTTATCTACAGCTACAGCAATTGTTGCTTATTTTATTAAAATATGAAAATAATTAAGGTTAAACATAATGATGAAAATATTAGATTAGATAATTTTTTATCTAAAACATTCAAATGTTTAAAAAAATCAGAAATTTATAAGTCAATAAGAAACAATAAAGTTAAAGTTAATGATAAAAAGGTTAAATTTGATTACCGTGTTAAACTTGGTGATGAAATTAAACTTTATATTAGTGATGAATTATTAATTAACAATAAGCAACAATATAATATTAATCAAAAGCAAGAATTTTCAATTGTTTATGAGGATTCAAATATTATGATTGTTTATAAACCTAAAGGATTATTAGTTCATGCAGATTCAACAAATAATAACACTTTAATTAAACAAGTAATTAGTTATCTAATAAAATCAAAACAATATGATCCAAATAATGAAAATTGTTTTGTACCAAGTTTGGTCAATCGATTAGATCGTAATACTGGAGGAATTGTTTTAATTGCGAAAAACCATAGAACTCTAGATTTATTAAATGAAAAAACAAAAAACCATGAGATTAACAAGTATTATATTGCTAAGGTTTATGGGATTATTGATCCTAAACAAGCAACTCTAGTTGCTTATTTAACAAAAAATAGTGCTAAAAATCTTGTGACTATTACTAAAAAACCAATTAATGATAATTCTAAAAAGATTGTTACAGAATATAGAATGTTAAGTCATGACAATAAAATTAGCACTATTGAAATCAATTTATTAACTGGTAGAACACACCAAATACGAGCACATTTTAACTATATTGGATATCCATTAGTTGGTGAAACTAAATATACTAATAATACTATTGTCAAAACTAATAAATCTAAACATCAGGCATTATGTGCTTATAAAATCATTTTTAAATTTAAAAATAAAAACCATCATTTAGGATATTTAAATAATAAAACTTTTGTTTTAGATGATAAATTAATTAACATTAACTTATAATTATGTTATATGTGTAAAAAACCTGTTGTTTTAATTTGTGTATCTGGCGGAAGTGGTAGTGGTAAAACAACTGTTGCTGAAGAAATTAAGAAAATTTGTCCAAAGAAAATTAAACTTTTGCATTTAAGTTTAGATCGTTTTTATAAAAGTAGTTTAAACAACTTGAATATTAATGATTTACATAGCAATGTAAATTTTGACCACCCTAAATCATTTGATTGAGTTTTGATTAAAAAAGTTATTAAAGATTTAATAAATCGGAAACCTATTAAAGTACCATACTATGACTATAAAAAATCAAAACGTTTAAATAAATTTGAAACATTTAAAAATTATGATGTTATTATTTTTGAAGGTATTTTAACTTTGTATAATGATGAAATTAATAAGTTGGCAAAAATCAAAATTTTTGTTGATACCCCATCTGATGAGAGATTTATAAGAAGATTTTTAAGAGATACAAATGAGAGAGGAAGAAATATTAATAATATTATTGAACAATGGAGAACAATTGTTCGGCCAATGTACAATTTGTTCGTTTCTTCTCAAAAGGCAAATGCAGATATTGTAATTCCTTGATATAAATTTAATACAAGGGCAATAAGGGTATTAAATGCAACAATTCATGAATTATTAAAACCATTAAAAAGATAAATTATTAAATGTTTGTTTATTTTCGATATTTAGCTAAAGTAATATTTTCAAAAATACCATTATGATTAATAACAATTGTTGGTTATGTATTTGCTCTTACATTTTTAATTATTGTTCCTGCACTAACTAAAACATCACCAATTTTAATGTGAAATTTTGATGTAATTAATATTCAAACAATGTTTATAACTGTTGAAGCAATTAAAAGTGCCTTATTAATTGGTTATGCATTTAAAAGCGATGTTGAAGATGGTTCAGAATTAATAATATATTCTAAACCTTTAAAAAGGATTAAGATTTTATTACCAAAATTACTATGGATAATTTTAGCTAATCTTTTATTTGATATTGGATATGTATTAATTGGATTATCTACTATGGCATTTGGTAAATATAATGCTATATCTAATCCTTCTGGTATGCAATATGATAAAGTATTATCACTTGTTGGATCATTAATTATTGGCCCTTTTATTGTTGGTCTAATTTTTTCAAGCTTATCAATGTTTATTGGTAATTTTGGTAACAAATTAAAAATTCTCATTAGTGTTTCTATAGTCGCTATTGTTTTATCTATTTATGATGTTATTGGTTCTGTTGTTATGTCAAGTAAATCTAAAACTATTACTTCCAAACATGATGGAACTATTAATTCATTTACAATAAGAACTAATGATTTAAAATCTAACAATTTTTCTTATTACAATACACAACCAGCTGTTGATTTGTATGATATTGATAAAGCAAATCTTGATAAAGGGAATTATATTTATCAAATATTGAATATTAATTACCAATTATCTAACTTTTATAGATTATTTAATTTGGATGATGTCAAAACAACACTTGAAGTATCTACATATGGTGAGTATCCAAAATTTAAATCATTTATTAGAAGTAAAGAAGATAATTTACTTAAATATTTAGAAAATGTGTATAACACATCAAATCAAAATTCATACCCATTTATTATGCCAATATCAACAGATATTTATTATGAGAAAAAACTAAAAGACAAATACAATTCATTAGGATTTTTATTTTTAGGACTAAATAGTAGCATTGCATCATGATTGAGATATCTTGGTGCTGGACCACATGATATATGATTATCAAATATTACAAAACTATTTGATTTAATGCCTTCAACATATATATCGGATATAAATTTATTAAGTATTAAAGGTAATATTGTTGAATTTGATACAAATGTATATAACAATATAACACAGAAAGTTTTAACCGATGAGAAATTTACTGAAATTTTTAATGTTAATGATCAAATTAATCAAACATATTCACAAAATGCCCAAAAAGAATTTGATCTTTTGTGTTATCAATTTATCGTTGACAACAAAGACAAATATGGTTTTATACTTGGTAATTTAATTAACATTAATTTATCAATTGCTAAGATTCAATATAGTATGTTAAAACAATTTTGTATGATTTATTGAACTCAAATTATTCAACAATTAATTAGTGATTCTGAATTAAACATTAATAAATATTTAACCAATGAAGATAATAAATTCCAAAACAGTTTTAAAGAAGAAGTAGATATATGAAATCCATATATAGATTCTGAAAAAAATAAAATTCAAATAAGTGTAGATAAATTTACTAGATGTTTTTTAGCGTATTCCGGTATAGGACAAATTGATTCTAGTTGAAAAGGTTGAGTTGAAAGAAGATTTGCATGCAGTTGTTATGGAATTGATGAATCAGGTAATCCATTATTTGAAAATGATTCAGAAAATAAGAAAAATTATTTTTTTATGTTTCCATGCCAATATGTTACTGTATACAATCAACAAGGATATGATATTTCAAAAGTATATTGATACCAAACATCTGAATTTTATACTCATACAAGTACAAGCATTTTTTGATGTATAGCAAGTTTTATCTTTTTTGTTGGATCAATGATTACTTATTTAAGAAATGATATTAGCTAATTAATTTGTTTACCAATTAATGAAAAACGATTGCAAGAAGTAATTTTTACTTTTATAATATCACCTATTTTTGCATGACCAGTAAAATTAACTACTTTTAATTGTGGTGAATAACCACTTAATTTTAAATCATTAGTTTTACTAATACCATCAACCAAAACATCAAGAGTTTTATTTAAATATTTGTTATTATTTAATTTAGCATATTTACGAACTAATTCATTTAATTTTGCTAAACGTTTTTGTTTAATATCTAAACTAATTTTATCATTTATTTTTGCAGCTGGAGTACCAACTCTTTTTGAATATATAAAAGTAAAAGCATTGTCAAATTTTACTTTTTTATAAAATTTAATTGTATTATCAAATTGTTTATTAGTTTCATTAGGGAAACCAACAATAATATCTGTTGTAATTGCACAATTTTTAATATTTTTGCGTATATATTGAATAATTTTGAAGTAATCTTCAATTTTCATTGCACGATTCATTTTTTTTAATGTATTTTGATCACCTGATTGGATTGGTAAATGAATAGCTGGCATAATATTATGATATTTTTTCATTACATCAATAATAGATAAATCAAAATTTCATGGATTACTTGTAGTAAATCTAATACGTGGGATTTTTAATTTAGCCACATCAATTAATAAATCTTTAAAATGATACTTTTTAGTTTTAAAATCAATTCCATAAGCATTTACATTTTGACCAATTAGTGTAACTTCTTTACACCCATTCTTTTTTAATTGTTTAATTTCATTAATGATATCTTCTTTATTTCGACTAATTTGTTGACCTCGAGTATAGGGAACAATACAATATGTGCAAAAATTATCACAACCATCCATGATAGATACAAATGCTTTAAATTTATTATCAAGTTGTTTTGGTATTAGTTTATAGTAATTATCATTTTTGTGTTTAATACTTATAACTTTGACTTTATTTTTGTATATTTCATATACAAATCTTGGTAATTCATCAATATTATGAACACCAAAAGCTAGATCAACTTTTTCATCATTTTTAATTTTATTAATAGTATTTTCTAATTGTGACATACAACCAGAAATAGCTAACTTAAAATTTGGATTTATTTCGCGTAATTTGGTTAAAAAACCAATTTCACCATAAACTTTATTTTCAGCATTTTGTCTAATGGCACAAGTATTTAGGATAACAAAATCAGCTTTTTCTATATTTTTAGATTGTTTGAAGCCTAAATTAAGCAAAATTTTAGTCATTATTTGTGAATCAATAACATTGGCTTGACAACCATATGTTTTTATATAAAAATATAATTTTTTGTAAATAGGAAGCTTATATTTCTTATTAATTTTAAAGTATATTTTCTTGATTTTTTCAGTATTTATATCCCTTTTAGCCTGAGATTTTAAGTCAGGTTCATTGTATATTTTTATATTTTTCATTAGTATAAATATTATATAATGTAGACAATGAGCTTAATTTATGAAAAGGTTTCATAAACTTCAATTATTACTTTGTTCAGCAATTTCAATTGCACCAGTTGTTATGTCTACTTCATGTACTCCATCTTATAGAGATAGTATACATGAAGTTAAATTTAATAAAAATGATGAAAACCCAGTAAGCAAAAGTTTAGGTGAGTGTTCAACTCTTAAAAAATCTTTACAAGATTTGATATGTGGAACAAAGAAATTTCATTCAGGAAATTATATGTTAATTTTTGGTTCTGAATGTAGTCAAAGTTCTAATAAGTTTTTTTCTGGTGAACCACTTGTAAAGAAAACACATGATGATTATTTTAGACCTGATGCATTTGTAAATTCTATTTTTTATAATTCCATCAAAAAACCACAATTTTATAATGCAAGTGTTGATTTTGGTTTAGTTTTATATATTGATATTGAATCTGAAAAAACAGCAAATAAAGATTTATTACGACCAAATTCTGCAACTTATCGTAAATTTGATGAAAAATGATCTGGTGATGATGTTAAAGAAGCTGAAGACCGTGAAATTAATACTAAGAAAAAGGAGGTAATTGTTGAAGGTGAATATAAAAGAAAGGATAAATCAGCAGTTACAATGCGTAAACTATTAGATTATTTAACTAAAATGTTTACGCCTGAAGTATTTTCATGTAAAAGTAGCGAAGATTTACCATACTGTTTAGTTTGAAAAGATGGAATTCCTAGTAAAGATAATTCTAAAAAGATTTCTGGTGATAATTCATTATCAATTGAAGAATATTTTGATAATGTTCTAAATTTTTGAATTGAAAAAGAACACTAAATTATCTAATAAAAATATGTACGTAATTAAATAACAACATATGAACAAGTGAATCAAAAAATCTTTATATGTTTTGTTTGCTTTAGTTTTAGTTGGGTTTATTTGTATCTTTGCAACCCCTTTAAATCATGTAAAAACAATTTCATGTGTTGGTTCAAGTGGTGTAAAACCATTTGTTGAAGAATATGTTAAAAATAATTTAGACCACAAAAAAATTGACGTTAATGTTGATGCTGGTGGTTCAGGTTTTGGTATAAACCAAGTTGCTAATAATTATACCAATATTGGAACAGTAAGTAAGAATCCTTTTAATACAGTTAAAGAATCATATAAGTCAAAATGAATTGAAAATAAGATAAAAACTATAACCATTGGTTGAGAAGGAATTTGTATTGTTTATATTCCACCAAAAGGAATAAGTAATGATTTAAACTTGAATTCTATTTTAAATTTAACTCAAGATAACATAACAGATTTATATCGTACATTTTCTGGTTACAAAGATGGGTTAAGTGATGTCAAACCGCATTTATCATTATTTTTAGATGTTAATGCTAATTTATCATTATTACCTAATGATATTCAATTATTTAAAAATCAAGCAATAACTCCATATACACGTAGTGGTGGAAGTTTAACTAGTGGTACTGCTGCTAGTTTTTTTGAATGTTGCCATTTTGATAAATATTTAGATGGATTAAGTGATCGTCAGATTGAGGCATTTAAAAACGGCAATTATGGGAATGATTTTAAATTATATGATACTGATGAAGCTAATTCACGAGCATGATCAGTTTTTAATAGTAATAAAATTCCAGGTTCAATGATTTATTTATCAGCTAGTTTTGTGCAACAGAACTATAACTTAATCAAATCAAATAAATATGGTATTTTGTCATATAACAACATTAAATTTGATGTTAATAAAATTGCTAATGGTTATAATTTTTTCCGTCCACTTAATTTATTATTAAGTATTGATAATTCAACTGAAATTAAAAAGTTAATTGATGATATTTTATCATATTCATTAGATGTAGGGTTTTTAAATCTTGGTGCTCAAAAAATTAATAAAGAACAATATAAATCAATGTGTAAAAATACAAATGAAAATTCAACATTTTGAGTTAGTGACCAAGAATTATTAACAATTCGTAATGATAGTTGAGATGATGATGGAACTATTTTTGGAGCAATTGAATAATAATGAAAAAAATAATAAATAAAAATGTTTCTCTTGATGCAAAAAAAATTAAATTTGATGAATCAATTAAAATTATTACTTCTATTTCTGCATGATTATTTGCATTATTATTTGTTGCATTAATAGGATTTATTATTTATGCATCAATTCCAGGTTTTCAATTCTATGGTATTGTTAATATTCTTTTTTCTGGTAAGTATGATTTGAATAAGAATCAAGCAAGTGTATGATTACCAACACTAATTACATTACTAACAACATCAATTGCAATTTTGATCGCTTTGCCATTAGGTATTAAAACATCAATATTTATTAAATATCGAATACCAACTAAATTTCAAAAGACATTAAGAATTGCAATTGAATTATTAGCAGACATCCCATCTGTTATTTTTGGTTTATTTGCTATTCAAGCAATAGGTAAAATTACTACAGTAATTTTTGGTGTAGGCACTAATTTTAGTATTTTAACAGCATCATTTATGTTAAGTTTTATGATTCTACCTACTATAGTTTCACTTAATTTAAATGCACTTGATGGTGTAAATCATGATTTATTACTAGGTGCTATGGTTTTAGGTAATACAAAAACAAGAGCAATATATAAAGTATGTAAAAAAGAGTGTCGGAATGGCACTGCAACTGGAATGCTAATGGCAATTAGTCGTGCTATTGGTGAAACCATGGCAGTAAGCATGATTTTGCAGTCACAAATGTATAGTAATACATTTGATAATGGCTTTATTCAAATTTTAACAAGTGGTTTAAGAACTTTGGGTGCATTAATCTCTGCTAATATGTTTGCTGAAGCAGGTGGTCCAGCATTACAAGGATTATTATTTGCATTTGGAATTATCATGTTTATCATGGTTTTAATATTCAATGCAATTGCTATGAGAATAATTAGAAAAAAACAAAATAGAAAAAATAGCAAATGATTACGTATCACTAGATATATTAGTAGTTTTGTTTATTTTATTCCAAACACTATTAAGATTCTTTGAGAAAAAATTACTTATCATACAAAAATTGCTAAATCTGATGTTTCTAAATATGTTAATTCAAGAATAACTAAAAATAAATTTGTTCATATTTATGATTATTGGAAAATATTTTGGGAATGTTTTTCAATGTTTGTAACTTTAGGATTTTTATTTTGAATTATTGAAAATATTTTAGTTTTTGGTGTTATTGGAATTACATCTAATTATGCAAGTACTACTGCTTTTAGTAAAGATACAACAGGACAAGCAATTGTAAATACAATATTGATTATTTTAATTGCAATATGCATTAGTTTTCCAATTTCATTATTAATAGCAATTTATTTAAGTGAATTTTCTAAAGATAGCAAATTAAAAAGAATGTTATTATTCTTTATTGATTCACTAGGAGCAACTCCAAGTATTTTGTTTGGTATGTTTGGATTGATTTTCTTTATTCAAACATTAGGATTAACAAGTCAAGGTCAAGCTGGAAAGAGTTTAATTGCTGGTATTTTAACAATCATGATTGTTATCTTACCAACATTTATTCGGACAATTCAACAAGCTTTACAATCTGTCCCTAATGAATTAAGAATAAATTCATATGCACTAGGTGCTGGTAAATGAGAAACATTTAGAAAAGTTGTTTTACCAATTGCTAAGCAAGGTATAAGAACAAGTATTGTTCTTTCAATTGGACGAATTCTTGCTGAAACTGCTCCATTATATTTAACAAGTGGATTAGCAAGTAGTTCATCAATTTCATTAGTTGGTGAAGGTCAAACATTAACTACAAGAATTTATGCTCAAATATATGAAACAAATATGTTAAAAGCTAATTCAATTATGTATGAATGTGCATTTATTACTATGATATTTGTCTTAATAATTATTTTGATTGTACATATAATAATTCCTTGGTATTATAAGTATAAGGCTAAATGTGATAATGATCAGTATGAGTCAATAAAACGTATTAATAAGGTTAAAAATCAACATGTTAATTTAATTGTAAATGTCAATCAATTAAAACACCAAAATTAATTCAAAAAAGTTTAAAATGTTGTTTATGCTTTTATTAAAGATACAAATAAATATATTTACAATATTATTAGTTAATTAAAATGGACAAGTCAAATAAAATTCATGTATATCAAAAACAAAAAGCAAAGGAACAAATAACTTTGATTACTATTGAATTTAACAACAAGATGCTTGATGTCAAAAATGTTTATAAGTTAGATTTAAAAAAATGTAAATCTAAATCTGAAAAATCAAACATTAAAAAAACTTACATTAACAAGAAAAATGAAATTAAAATATGGTTTGCTAATGAAATCAAAAAGATTAAAAGAAAAAATCTTATAAGTATTGATCAAGATCAATTTGATCATATGAAAGCAAAATCAGTTTATGATTCTCATAAATTTGTTAGAATTTTTAAAAAAATTTGCTTAAATAAAAACCAAAAACAGATTTACCGTTGTTTAATTAAGAAAAATATTGATTTATTGAATAATAAAAATATTAGTTTTAATTCAAGAAATATCTTTGAAGTAAACAATTTTAATTTCTATTATGGAAATTTTCAATCATTATTTAATATAAATATTAAGATTAAAAGAAATAAAGTAACAACTTTTATTGGTCCTAGTGGATGTGGTAAATCAACATTATTACGTTGTTTTAATAGAATGAATGACCAAATACCTAATACTCATCATCATGGGGTAATATATTTTAACGATGGAACAAATTTATATTCAAAGAAATTAAATTCTTCAGTATTAACCACAAAAGTAGGTATGGTATTCCAAAAAGCAACAACATTTCCTATGAGTATTTATGATAATGTTGCTTATGGACCACGATCACATGGTATTCTTCAAAAAGAAATTTTAGATAATATTGTAAAAGAATCTTTAATTTCAGCAGCATTATGGGATGAAGTTAGTCATAAACTTTTTTCACCTGCTTCATCATTATCTGGTGGCCAACAACAAAGATTATGTATTGCTAGAGCAATAGCTTTAAAGCCAGAAGTATTGTTGATGGATGAATCTACATCTGGTTTAGATCCAATTGCTACCGCAAAGATTGAAAATTTAATTTTAGAATTAAAGAAAAAATATACAATCATATTAGTTACACATTCAATGGCTCAAGTTCAACGAATAAGTGATTATACTGCTTTTTTTTATAAAGGTAAATTAGTTGAATTTGGCGAAACAAGAAATATATTCTTTGCTCCTAAAAATAAAAAGACAAGAGATTATATCTCTGGAAAGATTGGTTAATTATGTTTACAGAAATGAATACACTTGAAATTACATCATTCATATTAGGAGTTATTGCATCTCTTTGCATAAGCATATATACTATTCCTCAATTAATAATGTTGATTAAATCTAAAAATTCTAGTGGGATTTCAGCACCAATGTTTTTAATTTTAATTATTGGCGATTTATTTTTTATTATTCAAGGAATTGTTGGACTATTTAATTTTATATCAAGTAATGAAATAGTTGATTGATTCATTACATTATTTCCTATACTTCTTGCTAATGTTATTTGCGTTATTTGTGGTTCAATAACATTGACAATTAAATTACAGAATCATTTTAGAGCTAAAAAAGCAAATATTTCTGAAATTGAATACTGTAATAAACTTTTTAGTAAATCAAAAATGAAGAAACATGATAAGAAAAGGGGATAGAATATGTCAGCAAATTATGGATTAGTAAGAATGTCAGAAAGGGAATTAACACAAAATTTGTTAAAATTTTATAAGCATGTTAAAAAGAGCTGGATGAATTTGATATCTATTCTCACACAAAAAACCAACATTAGTGGTGAAAACTATAAAATGTTTCAAAAAAAAGAGAGTAAATCAAACCATATGGAGGCAAATATTTTAAATGAGAGCATTTGATCTATATCAAGAAACCAACCAGTTGCTAACCATTTAAGATTTGTAATTTCTATTATTTATTCAATTTCTGATTTAGAAAGAATGGCTGATTATATTATGGATATAGCTAATATTATTAGACAAAATAAATTCAATAAAGAAGCAATATCTGTTATTAGAGAATCACTTAAACTATCATATGCATGCATGAATAGTCTTCTAAGAAATTTAGAAACTAAGGATAAAATTAAAATAGATCCAAATTTTGCATATAAGTTAGCTAACAAGGTATTAAATTTTTATCGTATTAAATATAAAGAAATTAACAAAAAATTATCAAATATTATCTTCGATAAAAATTCACCAAAACAAATTGAAGATATTTTAACAAGTATTTCTATTATTACAAAATATTCAGAGAGAAATGTTGATCATGCCGTTAATATTCTTGAAAATTTTATATATGTAAGAGAATCTAATTTTTTCTTTAGTAAGCATAAAAATTCATCATTAGATTTTGATAGTTTAAACTTAAGTCCATTGCAAAAATTATCAAAAAAGAAAAAAACTAATAAACTAAATATATAATATGTTCATTGCTATTTTGATATAGTACACGTTAGAGATTTATAAAAAATGTCAAAAATTAAATTTATAGGTTTTGGTGGCTTAAATGAACGTTGTAAGCAATGCTATGCTTTAAATGTAAATGGTAACATTTACTTATTTGATTGTGGTTTAGCTTCACCAGTTAATGCTCAATTAGGAGTTAAGAAAATTATCCCAGACTTCAATTGGATTGTTGAAAATGGAAATGCTGTAAAAGGAATTTTTATTGGTACTCCTAAATATGAAAATTATGCAGGTTTACCTTATTTATTAAAACATTTACCTAAAATTCCTATCTATGTTAGTGATGTTGGAGCAAATATAATTATTGGTTATTTTAATTATCTTGCAACTATTGATAAAGTTAATTTTCATCGACCAAATATTAAAATTATTGATTCATTAAAACCACAAATTATAGCTGGCGTGCAAATTACTCCATTTTATTTATCAAATTTCTTACCTAAGTCATTTGGTTTTGTAATTAATACTCAGGATGGTGGAATTATCTTTATAGATGATTTTATGATTAGTTCAAATAGGAATTATGCATTTGAAGATCAAATCTTTGAAATAAACAAAATAACTAAAGGAAGGAACTTAGCATTAATTGTTGGTGTAGGTAATGTCGGAATTAATAAAGGATTTACCAACCCTTCACATAGAACTGCAGAGTTCTTTTCAGATATATTAAGTGAGAATGAAGATGGGCGAACGTTAATTGCATGTAATAATTTTGATTTTTATACCATAATGACTATTGCAAAAATTTGTGCAGAAAGAAATAGACCATTTCTTATATATAGTAAATCTGCTTCACAAACTTTCCAATTCTTATGTAAAAAGAATTATTTTTCTAATAAAAATGTTCAATTTATTAACGACAATGACATTATGCAATCAAAAAATGCTGTAATTGTAATTACTGCTGTGCATCAAAAATTATTTGAAAAGATGGAAAATATTTTAAATGATGAAAATCCTAACTTTAAAATATTACCTACTGATTATTTTGTTTATGCGATGCATACAGTTAGTGGTTATGAAAAATTAGAAGCCACTTTATTTGATCATATTGTTTATTCAAATGCAAAGAAAATTGTTAAATTACCTAAAGAATTAATTACTGCTACTGCTTCTGCAGAAGATCATAAGTTTTTAATTGGTTTATTAAAACCAAAATATGCGATTCCATTAAACGGTTTATATATGAATTTTATCCAATACCGAGATGCAGTGTCAAGATCATATATTCAAAAATCAAATGTTTTGATTCTATCGAATGGAGAATTAATTGAATTTGATAATGGTGAATTACAAAAATCACCTAAATTTATTAAACAACAATTACAGTTTGTTAATGTTACAGGAACTGTTGATTCTAGTTCTGCTTCAATATTTGAGAGAGAACAAATGGCAAGTAATGGTGTGTTATTGATTGATATATTAATTGATAATAAAACTAAAACAATTACACATCATAATTTTTCATCTATTGGTGTTATTAATATGACAGATGAAAACACAAGAATTATTAATGAAATTAATGATGAATGTTTAAAATTAATTAATCAAAACCTAGAGAAAGAATTAGTTGATAAGACTAAATTATTAAATACTAAAGAATTCAAATACTTTATTAAAAAAGTATTCACTAAATATTATGATAAGAAATTTGGAAAGAAACCTTTAGTAGTGACTACTTTAGTTTTTAGAAAAGATAGATAAAATAAGTAATATATAACTATTACATATCCTATGGTTGAACAACCAACAAATAGTACTTATAAAAATATCAATGATCTTAGTTTAATTAAACCTTTTGATCCAGCTTTTGCTATTAATGATAAAAAAAAGAATCCAAAGGGTTTAATAAAAAAAATCATTTTATTATTTATTTTATTAGTTGCTATTATTAGAGTTCCATATTGTGGCTCATATATTGATGCTTTTATATTTGAATACCCTTTTGGTTTTGGTAAATATCTGTTATATGCTTATATGATTACTTTGATATCCTTATGAATTATAAGTGATGAATGGTTTAGCAAATTTACTAAGTTTGGATTTATTATTCTTATTTTGTTAATTATTATATTGATATCAATAATGATATCAGCAATATCATCAATAGTATTTGAAAACACAGTTTGAATAAAAATATATAACTCAAATGTCAATGAATCTGATTTCATATTAAGACTTAGTTATTTTCATAAAAACTTCTTCATTCCTTATGCAATTAAAAACACATTATTTTACATATATAAAGGTCTAAATAATTTGTGATTTATGAACACAAGAATGACTTTACCTGAAATAAATCAAAATTTTGGATTTATTATTTCTGGAGGAATAATTGGTGAATTTGTTAATGCATCAAATTATTGAATTATTATTTTCTTTTCACTTATTTTAATAATTGTTGTTATTACATTATTCATTAAAAATAGTAATACAAAATTTGGCACTTTATTTCATAAGAAAATAATGAAATTATTTTCTAATAATGAGGATAATATTAAAAAAAATGATTTTAATACTGTTATTAAACAAAAACAATTAGAGGATAAGAATATTAATTTTCAAAATAAATTTGATATTAATACCCCTCCTTTAAGTTTTTTAGTTGATACTAGTGATGATAATGATAGATATAACCAAAATGATGCTAATAAAACTCTATATGCAATTTCCCAAATTATAAAATCATCAAATTTAAATGTTAAATTTAATACTATGAACATTATGCCAATGTTTACTGAAATTAAATTTCGAGCTAATCGTAATGAAGATGTTGAAAAATTTATTAAGAAAGGTAATGAAATTGGAAAAATTCTAGGATTAAGTCAATTTTATATTTTAATGAAGGGGAATAATATAACTTTTGAATATCAAAATTATAAACCATCAAAAATATCAATTAAATCAACTTTAGTAAATAATAGTATAGGAAATAACATGTGTTATGCTATTGTTGGCATTGATGAAAATAAAAATCCATTGTTTATTGACTATAAATTAGATTCATCTATATTTATTATTGGTAAAAAAGGTTCAGGCATAAATATGTTATTATCATGTTTGCTAATAACATCTGCATATATTTCTTCACCTATATTTTTAAGTATTGATATTATTACAGGGAATAAAAATTCGGCAATTCAATCATTAGCTACAATCCCTCATATTGGTGAAATGATTTGAAATAATTCTTCTAATGATATTAAAAAACTGTTAGATAAATATGTGAATGAAATTAAAGCACGTAAAATTAAATTAACAAGTTACAAAGTTAAAGATCAAAAATCATTTAATGATATATGTGATAAACTAAATATCCAACCAATGATAACAAAAGTTCTTGTAATTAATAATTTTGATGAAATTATTAAAGACAATTTAGAATGTATTTCAAAAATTGCTTATATTTTACAACATTGTAATAAATTAGGAATTTGTGTTATTTTAACTGCTTCAGAATTTGATAATAATAATTTAAATATGAGTATTTTTGAAAGCATAAAAAGTATTTTTGTACTAAAAACAGATTCTAAAGATTCAAGTTTACAATTAATTGGAAATGCACGTGCATCTCAATTATATGGTAATGGTGATGGGTATTTAATAGGAAATAACAAAAAGAATAAGTTAAGATTTCAAACATGTTATTTAAATCAATATGAATTATCTAATATTGTTAAAATTATTATTGATTTTTATAAATCTAAAAAATAAAGAACCACTAGTAGCTTTCCAGTGGTTCTTTTATAAACTATGCACAATTTAGTTGTTTGCTAGTTAATTTAGTGTTCAAAACTTCTAATCCGCTATCCTCTATTAAATGTCTAAGATGAATTACAATTATTAATTCAACATATGTATCTGTTTTTAGAATTCATATATTAAATCTCTAAACTATTTATCTTTTCAATTTATTTCTATCTAATCTTGTAACAATTAATCCAACTCAACACAAATTTTCATAACATTATTCAACTAAATAAAAATTTTCAATAGATAGTTGACAAGTTGCAATCAAACATTCAATTAACTTGCATAAATTATTAAACCATAAAAAAATTAAAAAATTAAAAAACTTTGGTTAAATTAATAATTTAAAAATTTCAAATTTAATCAAATATGTCACCTTTTTTGAATGGAAGATGACCATTAATAATTTGTTTTAAATCTACAGGTTTTTTACCGGGAAGTTGTATTTTTTTGATACAGATAGCATTATCTTTTGTAGCAACATATAAGCCGGATTCATTAATGTCAATAATTTTGCCATATGGATATTTTGTTGTATATAATGCATAATCTATAGTTGCAGCATACACTTTAATGTTTAAGTTATTAATAAGTGTATAGGCAATTCGTTTATCATATAATGCACGTATTTTAGCATCAATATATTTAGCTTGAGCATTTCAATTAATTTTCTCATCTTCTTTAGAAATTTGATTTACAAATATGACTTTAGATTCATCTTGAATTTTAAGTTTGATATCTTTATCAAATAGTTTATTAAGATGATTAGTTAAGTATTCATAGATTACTTTTTTAACTTTTTCTCTTAAACTATTACCTGTTTCATTATCATCAATTTTTATTTCAATTTGATCAATAATATCACCTGCATCTAATTTTGGAGACATCACTATAAAACTAACACCTGTAATTTTATCACAATTTAAAATTGCGCTTTCAATTGGACTGGCTCCACGATATTTAGGCAATAACGATGGGTGAATGTTTAAACATTTATATTCTGGATAATCAATTATTTGTTTAGGAATAATTTTTCCATATGAACAAACTAAAATCAAATTAGGTTTAGTTGCTAAAATTTCATCAATTGATAGATTAAGTTTTTCTGGCTGAAATAGTTTGAAATTATTTTTGATAGCAATTTCTTTTATAGGTGAAAATATAATTTCCTTTTTTCTACCAGAAGGTTTATCAGGTTTAGTAACAACACCAACAATCTCAGCAGTTGAAGCCATTAATGCTTTTAATGCTATTGCCGATACATCATCTGTACCAAAAAATAATATTCTCTTAGATAATTTATTCATATAAATTAATTTAACTTTTTCTTTTTAGCAAGTTTAGCTTTTAGTTTCTCTTGTTTTTTAAGTTCTTTTTCTTCAATTTTTCTATTTCGTTCAATTTCAGCTTCACGAATAGGAGCAATCCATTCCATCTCTTTATTGTAATCACATGTCCCATTAATAAATATTTGTCGATCTTGAGTTTTCCTATCAATTTTATTAATAATAACTTCACATTCAATTGCTTGTGGTGGAAATATTTTTCCTGTTTTAGTATTCTGAGTTTGAAAACACACAACATACAAATCTCTTAACGGTGGACGAACAAATTTGGCTTTTTTGTTAGTTTGTTTTACATGTCTTTTTTCAATAGAATATTGATAGTCTCTAATTTTATTAACTATTCTTTGCTTTTTTCTTGAATAACTTGGATCATTTGGATTAATATAACTAATCTCATTTCTTTTAGCCACATATGAACTAATAATTTTATTTCCATATTGTCCTGAGTCTTTTAAATATTGTTTAATTGATTTTCAAACCTCATCCTTATTATGTCTAGCAGAAATAAGAGCTTTGTTACGTTCTTCCCTCTTTTTCTTGATCATCATAGGAATCATAGCAACAATAGCAACACCAATAAGTGCTAAAATCACAATCATGCTTGTATTATTACCCATATTTTGACCCATCCTATTGCTATATTAATGCATTTTTATATATAATACATTTTATTATTATTTTTATGGCCAATATTAAAGCAAATATAAAATCAATTCGCAAAACAATAAAACGACAAAAAAGAAATCATTCTATTAAAACTATTTATAAAAACAATATTAAACGCGCTAGAAATTCAAAGAATTTCACTGATTTAAATAAATCATATAAATCAATTGACTCTGCATTAGCAAAAGGTGTAATTACTAAAAATAAAGCAAATCGTTTAAAATCACGTACTGCTAAAGCTATTAATAAATCAATTAAATCTAAAGTCTAAATGAATATTATAACTAAAATAATTTCTTTAAGTTTGTTATTATCTTCATTACCAATATGTACTATATTGACATCATGTAGTTGCAGTTCACATAATCAAGAATTTAATAATCTATTTTATGGTGAAAAAACTCCAGAAATTAATAAAAAAAATAGAAAAGAAGCTATGTTAATAGCTTCTAAACATTTTGAAGAACAATGAAGTGTTACTAATTATGGAACCACTATTAAAGAAGAAATTTTTAATAGCGAAATTAAACCTAAAATAATTACTTGTTATGAATACTATTGGAATATAATCTATTATTTTGCAAGTATTTGTAATAACAACACCTATCAAATTGTTAATTGAAACTCTAATAAAAGTGAAGAATTGACAATCAAATTTGATATTGAATTAAAATATCCTGATGGTAATCATATATTATTAGCTAAAGAATCTAATCAATTTGAATATAGTTTTGATGAAAATGGTGTGATTACAATAACTCTTGATAATGATGATAAGTACACTATACCATCATATAAAGGAAGTTATATTAAAGTAATAAAATAATTATTTCACAACAACTTTTGTTGCTTGTCTACGCTTTAGTATTTTTACAATTATTCAAATTAAAAATGCAATTGTTATTACAGTAGCAAAAAAGATTATTGCATCACGTTTGTTTTTTGCTTTTTTAATATTAGTAATTTCATTAGGATCAATTAGCATGTAATTATAAAAGTTTTCAATGTTCGCAGCACGCAAATAATTCGATATCAATATTCACATATGTGTACCAAATGTAGCAACAGCTAATGAAATTGTTGTCCAAAACAATACCATATATGTGTACTGATTATCTTTATCAATAGGTGTATTAAAATCAGCAAAACTAGTTTTATAAATAAAAATTGGTAACAAACTATTAATCAAGACAGTTAGTAAAGATATAACATATATACCACTACAAAGTCAATTAACATCAATATAGCTAGTTTTTAGTTTACGGTATATTTTTTGAATATTTGAAGATAAAACCTTTTCATCACGGAAATTAATAGTTTTAGCTTCAGTATAAAAATTCTTATATCTATTAATTGAAAATATGAATTTTGGGAATATTAATATAAATATAGGAATTAAAAACAGTAGAATATATGGATTAACATTGTTTTTTCATTGAGTTAGAATTAGTGATGCTAAAACAATTGTCCCAATAACAAATAGTGAGAACAATCCGATATATGTGAATGCAACTAATTTAGCAAATGAAAGCTCTTTCAAATAAAATTTTGGAATGTATGAGTAATACATGTTATATTTTTGTAATTTAGATTCTTTTTTAGCATTTTGGAGTTTATATTTACCAAAAAAATCACTATTTGCATAAATAGCATCTTGATGATTAATTTTTAATGTATTGATTTGATGAGTTGTTAAATTTTCGAATCTTTCTTCGGGTTTAATAAAAAGACTTTCATCTTCTTCAATATTCATGTTTTTAAATGATATGGTTTTGGTTTCTAAATTGTTTCCCATATAGCAATTCCTATATATTATATTATTATAAAAATCAAGTAACTATGGAGCAAAGTGCTAAAAATTAACTTTTTTAAGATTTTACTCTATTTTTGATTAATAATAATTGTTCTTTCATTACCATCTTTGATTTTTTTAATATTTGATTTATGTCGATATAAAACTATTGAAGCACTTAAAATCATAATGCAAAATAAAATAGCAAATAATATTAAATGTTTAGAATAAGGACTTTCATTTACAAAATTTAATGTGTTACCAAATAAACTATTACCAAACAAATATATTAAATCTAATTGTTTTATAAAAACAAAAAATGGACTAACCAAAGTGCATAACATTGAACCTAATGATACATATCTTGATGATGCTACAACTATAACTCATATACTAAATGTAATTAATGCAATATATGGACTAATAGCAGCAATAATTCCTCCTGTAGTCATCATTCCTTTACCACCGATTCATTTAGATTTGTCTTTATCCTTAAAGTTAATTAAAAACATAATTGGAAAGCAATGTCCAATAGTTGTAAATAATCCAGATATAAAGATTAAAGAATATAAATTATGATTAGTTGGAAATCATTTACCAATGCTAAATAAATAGATGCATCAACAGCAAACAATTGCTATATATGATTTAGCACCATCTAAAAACATTACACATATCCCATATCCTTTTCCAAATACTCTCATAGAATTAGTACCACCAACATTACCACTACCTATATTACGTACATTTTTCTTTAGAAAAATAGAAAAGATATCACCAAATAGGATGTTACCAAACAAATACCCAATAATAATAAATGAAAGTGTAACTAATGATGAATAAAGAATTAACATTGTTTTTCCTTTTTTGTAATTAAATCAATACGTTTCATATGTCTTGCATTCTTTGAATCTTTAGGATCAAATTTCGAATTAATAAAATTATTAATAATTTTAATATTATTTTCTAATGTATTAAATCTTCCACTTAATGTTATTACATTACAATTATTATGTTCTTTAGCAAGTTTTGCCAATTTGTAATCATATAAGCATATTGCCCTAATACCTTTAATTTTATTAGCAGCAATACACATGCCATAACCCGTACCGCATATTAGTATACCTAAAGCATTAGTTGTTTTAATTACAGCATCAGCTACTTTAAAAGCATATATAGGGTAATCAACTGATTTAATAGAATTGTTAGTTCCTAAATCTTTGAAACAATATTTTTTATTTAATTTTGCAATAATTTGTTTTTTCATAGCAAAACCTGCATGATCTGAACCAATGAAAATTAATGGTTTTAGTTGTTTCATAATTTCATTACCATTATATTTACCTTCTCTAATTATTTTAAAATTATCAAGGTCAATTATTGTAGAAGGTATATTAGATTTAGTTTTACCTTTAATAATTATTAATTCTGATAAGTGATTTTTAAATATTTTATAAGCATCATTAGCATCTTTGATTGGGTTGTTTCCTGAAATATTAGCACTTGATGAATATATTGGACCAGTTAATTTTATTAATGATAATAATTTGGAATTATTAGGAATTCGGTATGAAATTTTATTCTTGATAATTGTTAAACCACCAGGTCAATATTTCGAAATTATTTTTTTCTCTCATTTATTTAAACCTTTTACTTGATTAATACTGTTAATAAAGAAGATTAGTTTCTTATTGCTTGGTCGTTGTTTTATTTGATAAATAAGTTTAGGATTTAATGACATTAAACCCATAACCGTATCAGTTTCAACAATTGCAGCAAATTTTTTGGTTTTAAGTAATTTAGCTATTAGCTTTTTTTGATCAAATGAATATTTTTTGACCATATTAAATTAATTATTTTTTTTGTCAGGTTGTTTTGGCAAATTAAAATTAACTTTAAATCTATGTAATAATTCGATAGCAATGCGTTCATTTAACATAATTTGACGAACACTTTCAAATTTGTTGGTATCATTTAATATGTCACGAATTGGCATATTAGTTTTTTGATAATAATTATCTAGTGATTTTTTGACATCTTGATCAGTGATTCGAATATCCCATATTTTTGCTAATTCATTAAATAATAAATTACGTTTTAATGTTGTGGTAGCTATATCTTGAAGTGTTTTATCATCTGAAACCATTTTTTTCATAGTCTCATTTGACATATTTTCATTTTTATCATTTAAAACATTATTTTTAATTCTATCTGCAAAAGATTTAACATCATCATTGTTAATATTAATATCAAAGTGTTTATAAATTCCTTGGATAATCAAATCAACTGAATTATTTCTTGCCACAATATTAGCAACTTGTTTATCAATATTTTCTGCAGTTTCATTAGGCATAATTTCTTTGATTTTCTTTCTTTGAAATTCAACAAAATTCTTATCTGCTTGTAGTCTATTTAATTCAAATTCTTGACTATAATCAATTTCACTATTCTTTTTAATTGTAGATTTTAATTTTTCCATATTTTCCCCTTTCAAATTGTTTGGATAACTACATCTTATATAATCATTATATAAAAAAATTAGCACTCAATAAAAAGAGTGCTAAATATTTAAATTATATATTGTTTGCATTAATGCATAAATTTTGAAAATGGATTAACTCCTCGTCGTAGTTGTTTACCAACTTCTTCCATTTGTTTACGCATTTTTTCTCATTGATTAAGTAATTTATTTAATTCATCAGGTTTTCTACCTGACCCTTTAATAACCCTTTCTTTTCTTGATGGTTGTCTTTTAAAAAGATGGGGATTTTTTCTTTCATTATTTGTCATAGAACTTAATAATATCCCTCAAATTTTAATTTTATCTTCTGCAGAATCAATATCATTTTCTGCAATATTTTGCATTGTAGGCATCATCTTAATGATTGAACTTAATGAACCAAGTTTCTTTAGTTGATTCATTTGAATCATTAAATCTTCTAAATCCATTTTACCTGTAAACATTTTGGTTAATGATTTTTTTGTTTGTGCTTCATCAATAATATCACAAGCTTTTTCAGACAATGTCATAATATCACCAAGACCAATAATTCTGTCAGCCATTCTTTCAGGATAAAAAATATCTAATGAACCTAATTTTTCACCACTACCAGTTAACTTAACTGGAACATTTAGTAAATGAGTAAGACTTAATGCTACTCCAGCTCTAGCATCAGAATCAAGTTTAGTAATAATAAATCCACTAAGATTTAAGGTATTGTTAAATTCTTTAGCAACGTTAATCATATCTTGTCCGGCCATTGAGTCAACAACTAGAAGGATTTCATCCGGATGAATAGTATCACGAATATTTACTAATTCATTCATTAATTGTTGATTAGTTTGTAATCGTCCTGCAGTATCAAAAATAATAACATCATTGTTATTAGTCTTAGCAAACTGCAATGCTTCCTTTGCTGTAATAGTTGGATTTTGATTACCTTTTTGATAAAAATCAACATTTGCCTGTTTAGATAATGTGTTTAATTGATCAATAGCAGCTGGTCGATATATATCAAGAGCAACCAACAATGGTTTTGATTGATTTTTTGATTTTGTATAGTTAGCAATTTTACCTGCCGTAGTAGTTTTACCGCTTCCTTGAAGACCAACTAACATTATTTTTAATGGTTTCTTGTTATAATCAATTGGTGCATTTTTTGAACCTAATATTTTTGTTAATTCATCTTTGATGATAGTTAGCATATATTGTTGAGGATCCATACCTTGTGGTACCATTTGGTCAATAGATTGTTGTCGAATGTTTTTTATAAAATCTTTTACAACTAATAAATTAACATCAGCTTCAAGAAGACTAATACGAATTTGTTTTAATAATTCTGTAATATCTTCTTCTTTGATGTACATGTCATTTAGTTTCTTTGACATGTGTTTTGTAATAATATTAGATATAAATGATTTCAACATTATCTATTTTCAATTAATTAAAAAGTAATTCTTTTTACCTTTTTTAATATATGAGAATTTATTTTGAATTGCATCAGCTCGATTAACAATAAAATCAATATTATCAATCAATTTATTATTAATGAAAATTGATTTTCCTTGAATTAATTGCCTTGCTTGTGATTTAGATTCACATACATTTAATAAAATTAAAATATCCAAAATATTATATTGATCTTCATTGGCATCAATTTTTGGCATACCATTTAAAACAACTAATAAATCTTCATTACTTAGTTCATCAATTTTTCCACTGAAAAACATTTCAGATAATTTGATACATTTTTCAGCTTCTGTTTCACCATGTATATCGCTAACAATAGTTTTAGCTAAAATTTTTTGTCCATATCTAAGTGATTTATTTTCATTGTGTTTTTTAATAATCTCTTTAATTTCATCAACAGAAATGAATGTTAATGTTAATAATAATTTTTCTACATCAGTATCAGCTTGGTTAATTAAAAATTGATACATTAAATATGGAGAAGTAATTTTAGGATCTAAATAAATTGCTCCAGATTCAGATTTACCAAATTTCGTTCCATCAGATTTAGTTAATAAATTAACTGTCATACCAAATGATTTATTATTGTCATTTGTTTTTTTTCTTATGAAATCTACCCCATTTGTTATATTACCTCATTGATCACTACCGCCAATTTGTAATGCAACATTATAATCAACATATAATTTATAAAAATCATAAGATTGAATTAATGTATATGAAAATTCGGCAAAACTAATACCAACTTCAAGTCTTTTTGAAACAATTTCTTTTTCTAGCATCGAATTTACATTGAAATATTTACCAACATCTCTTAAAAAATCAAGCATATCCATGCCTTTGTAAAATTCATAATTATCAATAATTTTTGCTCCAATTATTTTTTTAATTTGCGTGTTAATACATTTAATATTGTCTTTAATAGTATCAATATCTAAAAGTTTACGCTCATTTTTTTTACCTGATGGATCACCAATTCTTCCTGTTGCTCCACCAATAATAGCATAAGTAGGATATCCAGCATTAATAAATCTTTTTAGTGTAACTAACATTAAATAATTTCCTAAATGTAATGATTTAAAACTAGGATCAAATCCACAATATAATCCCCATTTTTTAGAACTAACAAATTCATTAGCTTTATCAATGTTTGTTATGTTATTTAAAACTTTTCGCACTTTTAGTTCATCAAAAATATCCATAGTTTTATAGATTATATAATGTAAGATTACAAATTTTGAGACTTTACTCTAATTTGAAGTTTTATATATATAGCAAATTATGCACATTGGATCAATATTTAAATAGTTTTACTAACTCTTGATTTCAATTTATGGTGGAGCTTATAGGACTCGAACCTATAACCAACCGATTATG
>CACZNK010000038.1 GCA_902782585.1 uncultured Ureaplasma sp.
AATATTTTTAACCATAACACCAGGGGTGTCATATATTGAACAATATTTATTAATTTTAACTAAATTAATATTTCTAGTTACCCCAGGTTGATTTTGAACAATAGTTTTATTTTTTTTAGCAAATGCATTAATAAATGAAGATTTACCAACATTAGGTAATCCAATAACAATACAATAGAAACTTGGATTAACTAAACCTTTTGATTTTAATTTAGATATTTGGTTAGCTAATTTATTTTCAATAATTTTATTAATAATATTAACAAAATTGCTTTTCTCAATATCTAAATAATAAACATCATCCTTTTTAAATCTTAAATCTGCTAAATCAGATTTTAATGCAATATTAACAATTGGTTTATTCTTACAAATTGTAATTAAATCAGGATTATTGCTAATATTGACACATCGAGCATCTAAAATTTGAATAACAAAATCAATTTTATTAATTTGCTGTTTTATTTGTGAAACAGTTTTAGCCATATGACCAATATATCAATTTATCTTTTTCATTTAAATTATCTCATGCTTCTTAAATTGTGCATTATATAGTTTAGCATAGAAACCTTTTTGCTTAATTAATTCATTATGAGTTCCATGCTCAATAATTTTGCCTTTCTTCATAACTAAAATATTATTAGCATTTCTAATAGTTGATAATCTATGTGCAATTATTATTGATGTTTTTTTAGACATTAACATATTTAAAGACTTTTGAATATCATTTTCAGTTTTAGTATCTATTGATGAAGTTGCCTCATCTAAAATTAAAATTTTTGCCTTTCTTAAAAATGCTCTTGCAATAACAATAGATTGTCTTTGTCCTTGTGATAAATTTGTCCCATTATTTTTAATTAGTGTTTCATAACCATTCGGCATTTTTGTAATAAATTCATGAGCTTTAGCAAGCTTGGCTGCAATTTCAATTTCTTGATCAGAAGCATCTAATTTACCATAACGAATATTTTCTCTAATTGTTGTATTAAATAAAAATGTATCTTGTAGAACAATTGTGACATTTTCTCTTAATGATTGTCGAGAAATATTTTGAATTGGAATATTATCAATAAGCAATTGACCATTTGAAATTTCATAAAATCTTGAAATTAAACTTACTAATGTTGTTTTGCCACATCCTGTTGGTCCAACAAGAGCCAAAACATTACCAGGTTTACATTTAAAATTAATATCTTTTAATATCGGTTTATTCTCTTTATAACTAAAATTTAAATTTTTAGCTTCAATATAACCATTTATGTTTTTTAATTCAATAGAATTAGGAATATTTACCTCTTCATTTTGATCTAATATATCAAATACTCTATTAGCTGAAACAAACATCAATACTATTGGACCCATTGATGTAACAATTTGATTTATAGGGTTAGCTATGTTACGTGCAAAAACTGTAAATACAATTAATAAACTTGCAGGTTCAAAACTACCAATTAGACTTCAAGATGTTTTAATATATCCTAAGGTTGTTAAACTAATACCTAAACCAACTAAAATCACAAATGCGAAATTTGTAAATAACATATTCATTGGTAATAAAATATTAGCAAATCCATTAGCAATAGTTGAATTATTAGATAAGTCTTGATTCAATTGATCAAATTCTTTCAAATTTAATTCTTGTTTTTCATATAATGAAACAATTTTATTACCACTAATTCTTTCTTCAACAAATGCATTTAAATGTGACATACAATCTTGTTGTCTTTTATAATATGGTTTAATAAATTTTAATGCTTTTATTGTTAATAAAATCATTAATGGAAAAATCATTAATGTGATTAAACATAGTGCTCAGTTTAATAATCCCATTAAAATAATAATTACAAAGATGTTAAAAAATCATGGAATATCTCTTACAATTTGTCATGTAAAGGTTGTAGCAATGTTATCAATATCATTTGATGTTTTAGTAATCAAATCACCAGATGCATTTTTGTCAAGATAATATATTGGTAAAGTTTGAATTTTATTAAAAATATTTTTACGCATATTAAAACAAACATGACGTTCAATAACTAAAGTGATAAAAATTGTAACAAGAAAATCAGAAAATGAAGTTAATATATATGTTAACATCAACATAATACTTGTAATGCAAAATGCAATTATTGGAAAATTAAATGTTTCTTGTTGATAAAAATATTTATTGTAAATAAAACCTGATATGTATATTGATCCTCCAACAAAAAGAGCTGAAAATATACCAAAAATAATAGCAAGGATTACATATTTCTTTGAAACTTTAAAATATTGTCACAATCTTTTTATTGTTAATTTTGTATCAAATTTCATTTGATTTTGCATAGGTATTTTATTTTTTTTATTCATAATCCTCCTGTAAACTCTCCAATTGTAACATTGCTATTTGCTTGTATATATTGTTAGATTTTAATAAACTCTTATGTGTACCAATACCTGAAATTTTACCTTTATCTAAAACAATAATACGATCCGAATTCATTATTGATGAAATTCTTTGACTAACAATAATTTTTGTTGAATTAGGCAAATAACTTTGAATATTTTTTTGAACTTTCTTTTCAGTAATCACATCTAATGCACTTGTTGTATCATCTAAAATTAGAATTTTAGGTTTTCTAATTAATGTTCTAGCTAAACATACTCTTTGTTTTTGTCCTCCTGAGAAATTCCTACCTCTTTGATCTACATATGTTGCAAATAATTTCTCATATTTTGAAATAAATTCTCATGCACATGACAATTCACAAGCTTTTTTCATTTCATTTTCCGTAGCATCTTGTTTACCATATCTTAAATTGTATGCAATATCACCTGAAAATAATATTTGATCTTGTAATGAAATACCAATATGCTCTCTTAATTCATGTAAATCAATATTTTTAATATCTAACCCACCAATGGTGATTATTCCTTTAGTTGGATCATATAAACGTGGTATTAGATCAACTAATGTTGATTTTCCACTACCTGTAGAACCAATAATACCAATTGTTTCACCAGACTTGATTTTTAAATTGATATCTTTAATAATTTCAAATTGAGCATCATGAGCATATTTATAACTTACATTTTTAAATTCAATATCAAAATTTTTAGTATTAAATTTTAAAGGTTGTTTTGAGTTAATTATTGATGAATTAATTTCCATCAAACTATTAATACGCTCAGCAGATGGTTTTGACCTTATGATTGTAAAAATAGCAATAACAAACATAATGAATGACATTAGTTGAATAAACATTGTGGTTACAATTTGATAAACTACTCCTAACGATAAATTAGTTGTTCCTGAATCAATTAAAAAACCTGAAAGTAAATAAACAAATGATATTCCACCATAAATGATAAATTCAATAACTACAGAGATGGAACCAATTCAAATTTCAACCTGCATACTTAATTTTTTTAATTTCCTATTAGCAAAAGTCATTTTTTCATCTTGATTCTCTTGCAAATTAAATGATCTAACAACACGTGCACCTAAAGCATTTTCTCTAATTACTGATGAAGTCTCATCAATTGCCCTTTGTACATGGGCAAATAAAGGAACAACAATTCTCGCTGTCAAACAAATAATTAAAATAATCAATGTCATTAATCCTAATGATAAACTTCCAAAATAAGCATTGATACTAATGTCATTTGTAGCAGTATAGATTAATACACTTGTTCCAATTAATGTTAAAGGCATATGAATTAACATTGAAAATGACATTTGTAATGCTTGCTGAATTTTTTGAGTATCATTTGTTAATCTAGTAATTAACGATGGTGGGGTAACTACATTGAATTCTTGAAATGAGTAAGTTAAAATCTTAGCATATACACATTTTCTTAAATCAGATGTACATCTCAATGAAGCTTTAGCGCTTGCATAATATCCTAAAACACCAAAAATAAATGACAAAATTGTAAAGATAAACATTGTTAATAAAACCATTCAATATGCAAATCAAGCTTTATCATATGGAATAATAAACTTAGCAACATTGTTTATTATAACTGGTTCACCAGTTTTTGCATTAATGCATTTAACTATTTCAATAGTTCAGCTGACAAATGTAGGTTGAATAATATGAAAAATTGTAGAAAGTAAAATTAAAAAAGTAACACCAACAAGTGATCATAATGTTTTCTTTTTAAAGTACTTAAATAATTTAAACATAGTCAAATATTAATTAGTTGGTCCAAAAATCCCAAATGCAATAGTACCTAACTCATTAGACTCTTCTAATTTTTGGCGAATTTTATTTAAATTAGGTTCTGATTTTAAATTGTCATCATTTGTAGATAAAGCAATTTCTTTCATTTTCAAAATTTGTGACTTAGTACCAGCAATAATATACATTGGTTGATTAGCCTTTCTAATTATTTCTTTTTGAATTTCTACATTAGCAAAGTTTTTGTTTAGCAAATTAACATCTAACTCATCATTAAAAAATAAAATAATTCCATTCTGAGAAGCAGTTATTAATTTAAATGATGATGCAAAATACATGAATTCTTGTGAAGTGTAAGATAAATCTTTTAAATGTTTTATAATTTTCTCTGCATTAGATTTGTGTTCACCAGAACTATTAGCAATAATTTGAATACCAATTTCATTAATATCAAATAATGATTTATTTGACTTTTTAGTTATAGGTGTATTTCTCTTAGATTTAGCTTCAATATTATTATTAAAATCAACTTCTTTTAAAGTGCAAATATCTTTAATATCTAATTTTAAAGGTTTAATATCATCATTTTTAATTGTTTTAGTAGATTTAATAGACTCATCAACTTTCTTAATAGGTTGTTGTTTTATAGCTGAAACAAATTGAATTTGAGTATTAGTTTGAAAAATGATGTTAATCATAGAAAAAACAAAAATTTCAAATGCAAACTTAATATCCTCACTTTTTCTTATGTCATTGTAAGTCTTTTGAACTAGATTAATTAAATTAACTAATTTTTCATTTTTAATATTTAGTAAATTAATATTTTCTGAACTTAGATATGATAGAAGATTAATAGATTTAGTTTGATTGAAAATCAATAAATCAAGAAAGATATTTCCAAAATCAAGAACTAATCTTGAAAAGTTAATTCCTTTTTCTTCATATTCATTAATTTTTTGCATAATTTTGTTAATTTCGCTTTGACAAATCAAATTAATAAAATTAATTTTTTCATTAATATTTAATAAACCAAATGTTTTGTATACATCATCATCTTTAATATCATTATTCGCATATAGTGACAATTGTTCAAGAATTGAAAGTGAATCACGTGCTGAACCTTCTGACAAACTTATAATTGTTTTTATTGCATCTTGTGAAATTTTAATTTTCTCGTTTTCTGAAACATGAATTATTAAATCATGAATTTGTTTAGCATTTATTCTTGAAAATTCAAATTGTTGACATCTAGATAAAATTGTTGGTGGAATTTTATAAGATTCAGTTGTTGCAAAAATAAAAACTACATTAGCAGGTGGTTCTTCAAGAGTTTTCAATAGTGCATTTCATGCACTATTTGAAAGCATATGTGCTTCATCAATGATATAAACTTTATATTTTAAATTTGCAGGAAGAAATTTTGAATTTTCTAATATCATTTTAATATTTTCAACACTGCTATTACTTGCAGCATCTAATTCATAAATGTCAATTGTTTGATTATCATTAATTAATTTACAATTTTTACAATTATTACAAATATCATCATGAAAATTTTCACAATTAATTGCTTTAGAGAAAATTTTTGCAATAGTTGTTTTACCAATACCTTTTGGACCAGAAAAAACATATACATGTCCAATTCTATTATTTTTAATAGAATTAACTAAGGTTTTTACAACAACATCTTGTCCGATGATTTCTTTAAAACATTTTGGTCGATATTTTTGATATAAAGATGTATTTTTATTTACCATATTAATTCTCTTCAAAGTTAGTTACTACTCATTGAATATCTTCATCATCATCGCACGAATTAATAAAATCAAAAAGTTTTTGTTTAATCTTTTCATCTAATTTTGAAACTTTTTGATTTGAAAAAAATTTAATTTCTGATAAAAAAATTTCAATGTTGTTATTTTTTAAGTTATCAACAGTTTTATAAATATCAGATGGTTCAACATAAATTTCAAAGCAATCTTCTTGTTCTAGAATATCTAAAACTTTATTTGACATTGTTAGTTCTAATAAGCTATCAATAGAAGTATTAGGTTTTTTAGGAACAATTACATATCCTTTTTCTTCAAAAAAAGATTTAACGCTATTAGGTTTTGCAATCTTTGCATTGAATTTGTTTAAATAACCACGAATATTCCCAGCACTACGATTTGGATTATCAGTTAAAACAGAAATAATAATTTGTAAACCATTAGGACCATATGCTTCATATTCTAATGTTTCTAATTTTTCAGTGTCTTTGTTACAACCATTAATATTTTTGTTAATAGAATCTCTTGATAAATTATTTTGCAATGCTTTATTAATTGCTGATTTTAATCTTGGATTGGCTTCAGGATTAGGACCACCAACCTTAACAGCAGCACGAATTTCACGAGCAAGCTTTTGTCACATTTTAGCTTGTGCTTGTTGTTTTTTGTTAGTTTGACTTGCAATTAAGTGTTTACGAGGCATATTTTTTATTGTATGGTACCGAAGGAGGGACTCGAACCCTCATGAAGTCTCCTTCAATGGATTTTGAGTCCATCGCGTCTGCCAATTCCACCACTTCGGCACTGTTTATATATTTACAAATATAAAATAGTATACAATATAAAAAATAACATATAATAACTCAATAGGTGGAGAAATTATGAAAAAAACGCTACATAAAAAAGATATATCAAATTCAACCAATAACTTGGTTGAATTAATGGATGGATATTTTAATAAAGGGGCATACCATTTAAATGTTAATGTTTTAAATCGTGAAACATTATTAGATGCTCAAAAACATCCTGAAAAATATCCACAATTAACTATACGTGTAAGTGGATATGCTGTTAATTTTATCAAACTAACAAAAAAGCAGCAAGATGATGTTATTAATAGAACATTTCATAAAAAAATATAATTATTTTTTGCATGAATAAACTAACTGTTCCTTATTTTAAATTAGAATCTTTTGGAGCAGTAGATGGACCTGGAATAAGACTTGTTATTTTTGTTCAAGGATGCTACTATAGATGTTTATATTGTCATAATCCAGAATCTTGAAACCCAAAACGAAAAGTTAAAAAAATCACATGTGATGAAATCATAAACTTATATTTTAAAAACAAAGAATTTTATAAAAATGGTGGGATTACTATTTCTGGTGGTGATCCAACATTATATTTAGATTTTTTAAATGATTTAGCAAAAAAATGTTTTGAAAAAAACATTTCTTTAGCTATTGATACTGCTGGAGTTAATTTTATCCCTACCAATAAATCTAAATTCACACAAATATGTAAATATCAACCTTTATGAATAGTAGATATTAAGCATATTAACCCAATGAAACATAAACAACTTACTGGTATAACTGAACAACGAGAAATTAAACTAATTGAATTCTTAGATAAAAATAATCAAATATTTTGAATTCGACAAGTTTTAATTCCGGGACTAACTGATAATAAAAGTGATTTAATGAAATTAGGTCAATTCATTAAGAAATTAAAAAATATAGAATGTTTTGAAATACTTCCATATCATAATTTAGCAATCGATAAATATAAAGATTTAAATATTAAATATTATCTTAAAACAACTAAAATACCAACTAAAAAGCAAATTGCAACTGCAATGAAATATATTACTAATAACAAGTTTTAACTTTTTATTTTTGTAAGTGTAGCATCACGTTTAGCTTTATCAATATAACATAGTCTGTATAATCATTTAATTTCTTTAATACTATATTTAGTTAGATTTTTTTCCATATACTTCAATTTGTTTTTAGCATATTCATTTGTTTTAAAATATATTAACCTTGATTTATTAAAAATTGCTGCTAAATAAAAACCAAATACAACTAGCAAAATAGTACCTACAATAAATAATACTGAACCAAGAATATACAATGTTTTATTAGTTGGTCATATATATTGTTCCACTATGTTTGTATCAAATTTTAAACCACCTATAGTTCAACTAATCGCAGCACCAATAAAAAATATAAAGATGATAAAATAAATTCCAATATTTGCTCATCTTCATTGCATTCTTGTTTTTTTAGAATAATGAATTCATTTATATTTAATAGCAAGCTTTTTTAATAAACTTCGTTTATTATTTCTTTTTTTATTTTTCATATTAATATGCTCGAGCAAAATAAACAATATACTTTGCTTTTTTGTTTGTAAAGAAACATTTTAATTTTGTATTAGATGGAAGTTCTTTTTTAATACATCTTGGGGTTACTCCAAACATTTGCTTGATTTTTTTTTCATCAGCAATCTCACCAGCTCATGGGGCTATAACCATTTTCTTTTCATTGATCGCTTTTTTGAAATCACTAAAATTATTAACTTCAATAATTCTTGAATCCAAATTTTTCTTTGCTAAATTATAAAGATTCTTTTTAAATTCAGGAATAAGTTTTTCTATTTTATCAACAATTTTATCAATAGAACACTGTTCTTTTAATAAAGTGTCTCTTCTTAAAATTGTTACTTGATTTTGTTTTAAATCATTTGGACCAATAATGATACTAAAAGGAACACCAGTTGTTTCAGATCAAACTGCTTTATAGCCTAATCCTTTATCTGACATATCAATCTTTACTCGGTATTTATTCAACTTCTTAGCAATTGTATTAGCAACTTGAATGATTTTTGGTTTTTTATTAGCAAAAATACCTAAAATTGCAATTTGAATTGGAGCTATAGCAAATGGTAATCTTAATCCATGATCATCAGAATGTGACATAATAATAGCACCAATTAATCTTGTACTTGCACCAGTTGATGTTTGATAAACATATTCAGTCTTATTGTTTTTGTTAGTAAATGAAATATCATAAGTTTTAGCAAAATTTTGACCTAAATAATGAGATGTACCACATTGAAGTGCTTGACCATTTTGCATTAATGCCTCTAAAGTATATGTATTTTCTGCACCGGCAAATCTTTCACCAATGGTTTTTTCACCTTGGATACATGGTATTAATAATTCTTTTGTTATAAAATCATAATATTCATCGGCCATATTTTTAGCTTGATTAATTGCTTCAGTTTTTGATGAATGAATTGTATGCAATTCATGCCAAAAAAATTCAGTTGTTCTTAAAAATGGTTTTGTATTCTTTTCAGCACGGAAAACATTACATCATTGATTTACTTTGACTGGTAAATCATTGTATGAAGTAACTATTTTTTTAAAATAATCGCAAAATAATACTTCACTGGTTGGTCGAACCACATATGGTTCAGTTAAATTTTCATTACCTTTTTTAGTAACCAAAAAAACTTCAGGTGCAAAACCTTCCACATGTTGTTTTTCTTTCATAAATTCAGAATATTTTATGAAAGTAGGTAGTGCAACATTAACTATACCATATTTTTTAAATCTTTTATCTAACTCTTGTTGAATAATTGATCAAATAGCTCAACCATTAG
>CACZNK010000039.1 GCA_902782585.1 uncultured Ureaplasma sp.
CATGAAAGACTTTGTAAATATAAATGGTTTCTCAACAGCTAATCCAGGTCAATATATGCAAGGTAAATATCCATTTATGATTTTTGGTTTACCAGCAGCAGGTGCTGCAATGATTTTATCTGCACCTAAAGGTGAAAATCGTAAATTAGCTTTCTCAGCAATTATTGGTGCTGTGTTTACAACATTCTTAACTGGTATTACTGAACCAATTGAATTTACATTTTTATTCTTAGCTCCTGCTTTATTCTGAGGATTCCATGCTACATTGTGTGCAATATCATTTTGATTAATGAATCTTTTACATGCTAATATGGGTATGACATTCTCAGGTGGATTAATTGACTTCACAATTTATGGTATCTTACCTGATGCTTTAGGTGCTAAAGCTGATTGCTGAAAAGCAGTAATAATTGGTGCAGCATATATTCCAATTTACTTTTTTGGTTTTTGATTCATTATTGTTAAAAAAGATATTAAAACTCCTGGAAGAGGTGGAAATACAACTTTATTCACAAAAAAAGATTACCAAGCTAAAGTTGCTGCAAACAAAAATCAAGATAATAATGTAGCTACAAACAAACCATCAATTGATACAAATAATCTTAATAAAGATCAAATTTTAGCATTAAATATTATTAATGCTTATGGTGGTAAAGATAACATTGTTAATGTTGATGCATGTATTACTAAATTACGTATTCAGGTTAAAGATGCAAATATTGTCAATGATAAAGAAATTATGTCACTTGGTGCTCATGGTGTTACTCACCCATCTAAAACATCAGTTTATGCAGTATTTGGTACTAAAGCTGATATTATTAAAAACAACATTAAAGAGTTATTGAATAAAAAATAATTTCTGATAATTTATAATTGTGGTATGCACCCTTAGCTCAATTGAATAGAGCATTTGACTTCGGATCAAAAGGTTAAAGGTTTGAGTCCTTTAGGGTGCGCCATAAAAAAACAAAACCTAAAATTTTAATAAAAATAATGAACACTAATAAATGAATACAAAAATAAAACTTATTGGTAAAGAGGTTAATGTGCAAATAATTAAGTCTAAAGGAAAAACTGATGATACATGAAAACCAGGAAAATCTAGGAAACCATAATGATTAAAAGTTTAGAGATAAACAAGATGAATTTATTAAATCTATCAAAAGTGGATTATTAAATTTAAATATTAAAGTTGCTAATCTTAATCGAAGAGTGTATAAACTTGAAAATAGAATTGATAACTTAAAAGAATAATATTAATTAATAATTAGCAATACCATTTATTTTTTAATTTTCAAAAATAATTCATTAAGTGAATCTTGATTTATTTCACTTGGAGAATGCATCATTTGATCGAAATTTTGGCTATCTTTAGGGAAAGCAATTACATCTCTAATTGTTTGAGCATTAACTAGTAGCATTATTAATCGATCTAATCCTAATGCAATTCCACCATGTGGTGGAACTCCATAAGTGAAAGCTTCAAGCATAAATCCAAATTTGGTTTTTGCTTCTTTTTCATTTAAACCAATAGATTTAAACATTCTACTTTGAATATTACTATCGCATATTCGAATGCTACCACCACCAATTTCATAACCATTTAAAACAATATCATATGCTCTTGCCTTAGCATTTTTTTGATCAGTATCAAATGTTTTTAAGGATTCAATAGTTGGTGAAGTAAACGGATGATGTGCAGCTACATATCGTTTATCATCTTCATTATATTCATATAGCGGTCAATCAGTAATTCAAACAAATTTTAAAACTTTAGGATCTTTTAAATTTAGTATAGAACCTAATAAATTTCTTACAGCACCTAATGATTGATTAACAATTTCTAGTTTATCACAAACCATAAATATTGTTCCTGATTTAATTTTATGACTATTAAAAATTTTATTAATTGTTTCTTGTTCAATTACATTTTTGATTGATCCTAAAATAGTTTTATCTTTCACAGAAAGATAAATTAAGTCATATGCTTTATTATCTTTAGCATATTTTCTTAATTCTTCAATTTGATGATTGTTAAATAACTTATCAGTAATTATGTATTTAATAACCTTGTTATTTTTGATACCATCTCTAAATACATTGAATTTTGTGTTAGTAAATAATTTTGTTGCATCATTTAGTTTTAAATCAAATCTTAAATCTGGTTTATCGCTTCCATATGTATTTGTTGCAATATCATATGACATTCTTTCAAAAGGAATTTTAATGTCAATATTCAATTGACTTTTTAAAATTTCTTTAAACATATTTTCAATTACAGTTTGAACTTTAAGTTCATCAGTAAAAGACATTTCTAAATCAAGTTGAGTAAATTCAGGTTGACGATCAGCACGTAAATCTTCATCGCGGAAACAACGTGCAATTTGAAAATATTTCATCATTCCAGCAACCATCAATAATTGTTTATATATTTGTGGTGATTGTGGTAATGCATAAAATGCATTTGGTTTATTCCTTGTAGGAACAATATAATCCCTAGCACCTTCTGGTGTAGCTTTAGATAAACAAGGTGTTTCTATTTCTATAAAATCTTGTTTGGTCAAAAAATTACGCATAGCTAACAATAACTTAGATCTAAAAATTAAGTTTTTTTGGATATTTTCTCTTCTCAAATCTAAATAGCGGTATTTCAAACGAATATTTTCAGAAACATTACTATCAGGTTCAATAGAAATGGGAATAGTTTTTGCTTTAGCATAAATGACATAGTCATTTAAAATAATTTCGATATCACCATTTTTGATTTTATTGTTTATATTTTTACGTTTTTGAACAACACCAGAAATACAGATAGTAGATTGGATAGGTGTATGATAAATTTCATTAAAAAACTTATTATTTTGTTCAACAACAACTTGAATAAAACCAAAACGATCTTTAATTTCAACAAAAATTAATGAACCAAGTTTTCTAATATTTTTAACTCAACCATTAATTTTGATGTTTTGACCAATATTCTTAATAGATATTTCACCACAATTAAGTTCTGTAAATTTCACAATTATTTCCCTTTTAAAAAATCAATAATTTTTTTGACATCAACTTCTACTTGTTTTAATGTTTTTTGGTTTTTAACCAAAACTTTTTTGTTTTCCAATTCTTTTTCACCAATAATAATCACTTGTTCACATTGAGTTTTATTAGCCAAATTAAAATGATTACGAATTTTATATGAATTAAAATTGCAAATAGCACTTATGTTATTTTCTCTTAGTTTAATTAACAAATAAATTGTCATAGAATTACACTTTTCATCTAAAGGAGCAATAAGAACTTTAACAATATTATTAGTTTTTAATTTTATATTTTCTAATTCAATTTGCTCAATAAGTCTTTCAATTCCACAAGCAAAACCAATACAACCTTCATCTTTTTTAGCACCTAATTTAGCAAGTAAATTATTATATCTGCCACCACCTAATAATGTAGATTGTGCAGCTAATTTTGGTTCCGTGCTATTAATTTCAAATACAATGTTTGTATAGTAATCTAATCCTCTTACCATTGTTGGATCAATAATAAAAGGAATTTTTTGTTTTTTAAGTTCAATTAGAATATTTTCGAAATATTTAA
>CACZNK010000040.1 GCA_902782585.1 uncultured Ureaplasma sp.
AAACTATTGATATAATAACAAAGCAAGGTCAATTGCTGCTATATTTTATAGTAGAGGAAAGTCCATGCTTGCACATTCTGTGATGAATGTAGTGTTTTAGTAGGATTAACAAATAAATCCTAGCATAACTAATTGTTATGATGGCAAAGATAATAGCTAAAGAATTTATTCCATGTTATTCTCTTTAATAAAGTGCCACAGAGACGAGCTAGAAAGAAATTTTTAGGTGAAACGCGGTAAACCCCTAAAGCAAGAAACCTAAATTATGGTAAGGGAATGCAAAAACAAGAAATGAATTGGTTTTGTGACTTAAAAGATTTTTTAAGTAGATAAATAATTGACGGCATTTTTGCTACAGAACATGGCTTACATTGCAAAATAATTGTAGTACAATTATCAATTAAAAAACTAGGTTATATGGTTATATGCCTAGTTTTTTTTATTCATAAAATATAGGGTAATATTATGGCAAAAAAGAAAAAAACAATCATAAAGAACATCATATAGTTCTAAGTAAAAAATTGTATGAGATATTAAAATAATAATGTTGGACATCATATATTTCATACAAGAAAAAAATCTACAGCTATATATAAAGTAAGATCTATTTCAAGAAAACACAATTCTAAATTAGTTATCCATGATCCATATGGTAGAATTGAAGTAAAAAAATTCTCGCTTAAAATCAAAACATAAAAAATCAAGTGCAAGAAGAAAAACTAGAAGAATTCATAGACACAGAAGAAAATAATCAAATTTAAATTGACTACTTTTTGTTATACGAAAACATTCAATTTATCATAAGTTAAATTATATTTAACACTTAAATTTGTTTTATTAATATAATAAATATCATTTATTAGAAATGGAATCGAGTTATTCTAATCAAATAGAACATCCAGAAAAATTAAAAATATCTGAAATTTCGCAAAAGTTAAATACCAATATTAAATCAGGTTTAACTACAACTATTGTTAAAAATAATCAAAAAATATTTGGACTTAATGAAATTAAAAAAGATAAAAAGAAATCATTTTTAATTCTTTTTTTTAAACAATTAATAGAACCAATGATTATTCTGTTGTTAATTGCAACTTTTATTTCAATTATTCCATTAATGATTAATGTAGCTAGTAAAAAACCCAATGGCCTTGCGGAGATTTGTGAACCTTTTATTATTTTATTTGTTGTAATAATAAATTCATTACTTGGTCCTATTCAAGAATATAAAGCTGATATTGCTATTGAATCAATTAGAAAAATGATTACAAATAAAGTTAAAGTTATTCGTGAAAATAGAATGATATTAATTGATAGCAATCAATTAACTATTGGTGATGTTGTTTATTTTGAAGCTGGTGATAATATCTATGCTGATGCAAGAATTATTGAAGCTAATAATTTGAAAGTAATGGAATCAATATTAACTGGTGAATCTAATGCAATTGACAAATATTCAAATCATGTTTTTAATTCACCAACCCATTTAAACGATCGAGATAATATGGTTTATTCTGGTTGTAGTGTTATATATGGCACAGGTAAAGCAATAGTTACAAACATTGGTATGCAAACTGAAATTGGTAAAATTGCCACAATGATTAAAGATGTCAAACCTGAAAAAACATCATTTCAAAAACAACTTTCAAGATTAGGTAAGATTATATGCATAGTTTGTGTTGCAATATGTTTTTGCGTTTTACTAGCTAATTTTATTGAAAATGTAATTAGCCAGCAATTTTTTGAACCATCAAAAATTATTCAAGCAATAATGGTTGCTATTAGTTTATCTGTTGCAGCCATTCCAGAAAGTCTACCAATTATTATTACTATCACTATGGCTATTGGTATTAAAAACATGGCTAAGCAAAATGCAATTGTAAAACAAATATCTGTAATTGAAGAATTAGGATGTGCTTCAGTTATATGTAGCGATAAAACTGGTACATTAACTGAAAATAAAATGTTATTAGTTAATGTTTACAATTTATCAAAAGATAAATTATTATATGATTCACAAATATCAAGTAAAGAATATTGTTTAGATATATTAAAATATTCTGTTTTATGTTCAAATGCTGAATATGATCCAATTAAAAAAATAACTACTGGTGACCCTACTGAAGCATGTTTATTAATTGCATTAGAAAAATATTTCAATATTAATAAATCAAGTCTTGATAAAAAATTTCATCGCTTATTTGAATTACCTTTTAATTCAGAATCTAAACTAATGAGTTGTATTATTCAACATAATAATAAAAAATTTATTATTGTCAAGGGTGCACTATCTGAACTTATAAAAATTAGTAAGTTATCAAAAAATGAAAAACAAAAACTTGAAAATGCTAATTTCCAAATTTCTTCATCAGGTAAAAGAGTATTAGCAGTTGCATATAAAGAATTAACATCTAACAACTACAAAAATATTAAATTATTTTTAAATAATTTAAATATTTTAGGTTTATTAGGAATTACTGATCCTATTAGAGAATCTGCAAAATTATCAGTACAAAAATGTATTAATAGTGGTATTAAAGTTGTAATGATTACAGGCGATCAAATTTTAACTGCTAAAAATGTGGCTAGTCAACTAGGAATATATTCAAAAGGTGATATTGCAATTACAGGAGCAGAATTTGATAAAATATCTGATGAAGAATATTTACAAAAAATAAATAAAATTAGTATTTATGCTCGTGTATCACCAAGTAATAAATTAAGAATTGTGAAAGCTTTTAAATCATTAAATCAAGTAGTTGCTATGACAGGTGATGGGGTTAATGATGCACCTGCATTAAAAGAAGCAAATGTTGGCTGCGCTATGGGAATAGTTGGAACTGATGTAGCTAAAGATGCTGCTGATATTGTTTTATTAGATGATAATTTCTCAACAATAGTTAATACAATTAAGATAGGTAGAGGAATTTTTAAAAACATTTTAAAAGTTATAAATTTTTTGATTGCTAGCAATGTTGCTGAATTTATAACAATAATTACATTATTTATTGTTGGTTGAACTATTCATAGTGAATCTACTTTTACTCCTATCCAAATACTTTGAATTAATCTTATTACTGATTCATTACCAGCAATTGCATTAGGATTAGAAAAAGTTAATGAAAATGTAATGTTTGATAAACCTCAAGTTAACAATGCAAGTCTTTTTACTAATAAACTGTGATTAAAAATATTGATAGAAAGTTTGATGCAAACAATTGCTTACTTATTCATATATTTCTTAACATATTACTATCTTGCTAATAAAGATTTAAGATTTGCTGAACAAACTGCAATAACTTTTACATTTATTTGTATAGGTTTGATTCAATTAATATGGACATTTAATTTAAAGAGTAACAAATCAATATTCAAAACTAAAATATTTGATAATAAATACTTAAATGTTGCCAATATAATTTCAATGATTTTATTATCATTAGTTTTTTTAACGCCTGAATTAAATGTTACATTTAAACTTATTGATATTTATCATCTTGAGTATGATATCGGGTTGATACCATTATATTGTGCAATTATTGTTATATTAATTCCATTATGTTGAATGGAAATTGAAAAACTATTATTTAACAAGTATATACATAAAATTTGAAGATATAATTAATATTTATTTTGATTGTTGATCAATATATTCTTGCAATATATATTGTGCTGAAAGTTTATCTTTAATTTTTTTTATTTGACTATTCTTTAATTTGGACTGATTTTTAAGCATCTCAGTTGTGTTATACGTAGAATAACGCTCATCAAATAAAATAATTTCTAAATGTAAATTATTTTCCAATAATTGTTTAAATTTCAAAACTTCATTAGCCATTTTAGAAATTGTCCCATTTAAATTAATAGGATAACCTAATATAATTTTGTTTACATTGTAATCTGTTATTTTATCTTTAAGCTTATTTATTACAAATAAATAATTGTTTTTAGGATATTCAATAGTCATTAATGCAGATGCTATTTTATTAGAAGCATCTGAAATAGCTACACCAATATTTTTTATTCCAAAATCTAAACCCAATGTACGCATATTATTTCTTTAATCTATTATTCTTTAATTCTTTTAATTGCTTAAAATATTTAGATTTTTGCATTTGATCAGTTGAGGTATTAATTTTAGTAATTAAATATTTGGTTAAGAAATTGTATGAACGATTAGAAAAATTTTTAGTTAAATTATCAATATCTTTATTTGAATAATTAAATATACCATCTTCAACTTCATACATATATGTATTTAATACATTATTTACCTCTTCATAACATAATTTTTCTTCATTTGATAAATCTGATGATTTAATTTTACTATCAATTGTTTTTTTCATGTTATCATATAGTTCTTTAGTATTAATTTCTTGATCAATATTAATAAATGTTTTATATAAACGATAAATTTTATCTTGCCACTTTGTCATTAATACTTTATTGATATTTATTTTTCGCAAAATGTATTCAAACATAGATGGATTAGCTAAAATTACTTTTAAAATTTCATCAATGTAATTATTCATTTGTTTATACATCATTTCAATTTCAGTAATTCTTTTTGCTTTTTTAGATGCTGTGCATATTTTTATTTGTTTATTAATAACATCAACTCCACCACTAAATGATTTCTTATTCTTTTCTATATATTCTTGTAATTTAGTTTTTAAACTTTCTTTTGAAATTTTAGTTCTTGATGAAATTAAATCAAGATGTATATCATGTAATAATGTATCACCATATTGTGATAAATATGCTAATAAATCATTAATACAATTTATTTTTTGGTCATTAGAAATATTTTCTGGTAATTCACACAAAATCTTATATGTCAAATAATCAATTCTGGTTTTAACAATTTTATCAATAGCTTTTTTACCATGAATTCTTAAAATTTCATCAGCATCTTTTTCTTTAAAATCTTTGTAATTAATTACAGATACATTTAAACCATTTTCAAATAATTGTTTACCTATAGATAAATTAGCATCTTTTCCTGCTTGATCATTATCATAACTTAAAATGACATATTTTAAGTTATTTATTGTTTGCAATAATGAAATTTGTTTAGAAGTTATTGCTGTTCCCATAGTCGCTATTGTATTACTATATCCTGCGCAAGTATAAGCTATAACATCCATAAATCCTTCACAAATAATTACAAAATCTTTGTTAGAAGTTTTGATGTTATTAAAGTTATAAAGAACATCGCCTTTTTTGAATATTTTGGTTTCTTTTGTATTTGAATATTTACTTTCTAATTTACCAGTTCAATCTCTACCACTAAAACCAATCAAATTATTATTTTCATCATAAATAGGAAAAGTAATTCGATTAATTAAAAATGGTATTACAAAATTATCACTTGTTTCTGTAGCAATTCCAGCGTCAAATAATTCTTGCAAGTTAAAAACTTTATTTTTTGGTAAATTATTACCAAAAAAATCATCTTTATTTGTTAACCAATCAATCATTTTGTGTTTATTATTGATTGCATAACCAATACTAAACTTTTTAATTACTTCATCATCTAAACCACGTTTAATTAAATAATCTAATATTGCTTTATTTTCACTATTATAAAGAACGCCAGTATAAAATTCATTAGCACGATTATTAGCATCGACTAATCTTTGGTACGCTGGTGGTAATGATTTTGAGCTTTTAACAATAAAATTAAAACCATTCAAATCATAATTAGTTAATTCAGCAACTTTTTTTACAGCATCAATATATGAAATCTTTTCATATAAAGATACAAATTTAAAAACATCACCTTTTGAACCACAAACAAAACATTTTCAAATTTTCTTCTTTGGTGAAATTGAAAGAGATGGATGAGTATCTTGATGAAAGGGACATAGTCCAAAATAACTTGAACCTTTTTTCTTTAATGAGATGTAGTGTGAAATAACATCAATTATGTTGGTGCTATTTCTAATATCATCAATTAAATATGAAAGATTAGTATTTTTAATCATTGACTATATCTTATTCTCATTTAAATATTTTGTTATATCAACTATTTTAATTCGTTCTTGTTTCATTGTATCACGATTTCTTATCGTTACACATTTGTCATTTAATGAATCATAATCAAATGTTACACAATACGGTGTACCTATTGCATCTTGACGTCGATATCTTTTACCTATTGAACCACTTGTATCAAATATAGCTGAAACATTATTTTTAATAATGTCATTAAATATTTTTAATGCATTTTTTTGTAATTTACTAACAAGAGGTAAAACAGCTACTTTATATGGAACTAAATCATATGTTAAATGCATTACAACTCTTGAAGTATTATCTTTTAATTTTTGCTCTTCATATGCATCACAACAAATTGCATAAAACATTCTTTCTACGCCTAATGATGGTTCAATTATGTAAGGAATTATTTTTTTATTTGTTTGCTCATCAAGATATCAAATATTTGATTTAGATACATTTGCATGACATTTTAAATCATAATCACGTCGATTAGCAATTCCTCATAATTCACTGAATCCATGTGGAAATTTATATTCAATATCAACTGTACGTGATGAATAATGTGATAAATCATTTTTATCATGTTCTTTTAATCTTCAATTTTTAGAGTTTAAATGAATTGTTTTTTTAATAAAATGTTTGATTTTATCTAATTGATCATCAAATAATGCATCTGCTTTATCTGGGAATGTAAAGTATTCGCACTCCATTTGTTCAAATTCTCTTGTGCGGAAAATAAAATTTCCTGGAGTAATTTCATTTCTAAATGCTTTGCCAATTTGACAAATAGCAAATGGTAATTTCATTCTAGTTGTTCTTTGAACATTCATAAAATTAGTAAATATACCTTGTGCTGTTTCAGGTCTCAAATATGTTTCATTTTTTTTATCGCAAATAACACCTAAATATGTTTTAAACATTAAATTAAAATTTCGAATATTTGTTCAATGTTGTTTACCACATATTGGACATTTAATATGATTTTTATCAATAATTTTTTCAATTTCACTATATGGAGTATTTTCAGAAACAGAAATATTAGTTGTCGATGCAATTAATTTATCTGCACGGAAGCGGTTATGACAATTTTTGCAATCAATTAATGGGTCATTAAAGTTTTTCAAATGACCGCTAGCTTGTCATACAGTAGGATTTAAAATAATACTACTATCAATTCCTACAGCATTTGGTTGTGTAGTTACATATTCTTTTCATCATAAATCTTTAATATTTTGTTTTAATAATACACCTAATGGTCCATAATCTCAACCATTAGCAATACCACCATAAATTTCAGAACATGGATATACAAATCCATATTTTTTTAAATGGTTGACTATTGTTTCTTGTTTTAATTCTTCCATAAACTACTAATTTATTATATATATGCTATTAAAATAAATTGGTATTTCAATTATTTATATAATCTTTTTCAAAGACTATATACTATATACTAATGCCATCATATTTGATTATTAAAGAATTAAGATTTAAAAACAATAAGTTTAAAACTTATACATTTTTATGCTCATGGACTGAATTCATCAATAAATATGCATTTAATCTCATTCAAATAAGAGATGACTTATTAGCTAGCAAAAAAGCAAATTATTATTTGTATATCAAACAAATTTGTAAATTAGATTATGATTTGTTAAATTTAATTAGAATTTCCATTAATGATGATTTAAATTTCTCAAAGGTGTTTTTAGAGAATTACTTTAACAGTAATGCCTTTAAAATTAAAATTAATACTATCAATTAACTTATATGTCTAAAAATAAATTACCAAATCCAAATATTATTCATCCAGTTAAAAATCATTATGATGTTATTTATCCTAAGAATGTAAATTCTAATAAAAGAATTAATATTGGTGATTTTACATACATAAGTGAATCTAGTTTTAAGAATAGTGTTATTGGTAACTATAGCTTTTCAAAAGATAAATTAATTATTGGTAGATTTTGTCAAATTGGTAAAAATGTTAAATTTTTATTAAATGATGTTAATCATGAAATGAATTGTATATCAACATTTCCATTTTACATATTTGATGATTGGAATGAACAAAAGCCAAATATTAAAACATTTAATCTAAAAGGTAATATTGTTATTGGTAATGATGTGTGAATTGGTCAAAATGTTACTATTTTACCAGGAGTAAAAATTGGCAATGGTGTTATTATTGGGACAAATAGTACTGTAGGATCAAATATTCCTGATTATGCCATTTCAGTTGGTAATCCATGTAGAGTTGTTAAATATCGTTTCAATAAACAAATTATTAAAGAACTTAATAAAATTAAATGGTGAGATTTACCATTAAAAACAATTAAAAAGATTGCCCCATTGCTAAAAAGCAATAATATTTCTAATGCAATAAGCAAAATAAAAAAAGAAATTTTAAACTCTTAATATAATATACACATATGAAAATTATTGATACTAAAAAAGAAAATAACAGAATTATTTTAACGGTTGAAGCTGATGCAAGTGCATGAGTTAAAGAATTAGCAAAAACTAAAAAACAATTGATAAAAAATTTATCTATTCCTGGTTTTAGAAAAGGGCATGCTCCTCAAAAAATAATTGATCAATCAATTTCAATAAATCAAGTAATATCTTCCACCCTTGATAAATTTATTAATGAATTAGCAAATAAATTTATTTTAGAAGAATCTTCTAAACATAAAGATATTATTCCAAATTCTTTAAAAATTGATTTAAAGAATGTTGATGATAAAAATTTAACATTATTATTTGAATTTGAGAAACAACCAAATATTGAATTAAATGGTTATGTCAAGATTGATTTTAATTATCAAGAACCAGCTGCAAGTGAAAAAGAAATTAATACTGAATTTAAAAATGCTATTAAAAATGATTTTATGCTATCACCAAAAGAAGATGGTATAGTTGCTAAAGGTGATATGGTTAAATTTGATTTTGATGGTTATATCAATAATAAGCCTATTGATGGTGGAAAAGCAAATAATTATCAATTAGAAATAGGTTCAGACTTATTTATTCCTGGATTTGAAGAACAAATGATTGGATTAAAAAAAGGTGATAAGAAAACTATCGAAGTTACATTCCCAAAAGACTATCCTGAAAAAGAATATAGCAATAAAAAAGCAAAATTTAATTTATTAATTAAAGAAGTTAATAAAATTACTTATCCAAAAATAGATAAATCATATTTATCTAAATTTAAACTTCCAAATGTAGAAAATGAAACACAATTTAAAGAATATATTAAAAAAGAAATCATAAGAGTTAAAAGTTCTAATAAAAAACAAGAACTTATAAAAACAGTTAATGAATTTATAATGAAAAATACTAAATATGATTATCTTCCTGATTGCTATATTAATAGTGAAACAAAAACAATCAAAGAAAATTACGAACAACAAGCAAAATCTCAATTCAAGAAAAAACTTGATGATGCAATTATTGATTTAGGTTTTAATTCAATTGATGATTTTAATAAGAAAATTCATGAACAAGCAGTTAATAACATTAAATTTACATTAGGAATGGATAAATTAATTAAATTATTAAATGTTAAAGTTACACTACAAGATGTTGAGAAAGAAATCACAGATTCAGCTAAAAAATTTAATGTTGATGTTAATGAATTATTAAAAAATCAATCAATTGTAAGCAGCATAAAACAATATATATTAAATGATAAAATTGTTACAAAACTTCTTGAAATAAATGAAAAATCAAATACTGCTAAATAACTTAGTACTTAAATAATGTATCAAATTTAATTCCTAAATTTGTGTCAATATATTCTTTTAAAAGTTTAATTGCAAAATCAAAACTTGATGCAAACATATTAGTTTTTTTATATTCACTATTAAATAAATAATGGAATAATTTAGTTTCTTCTAAAGTATATGCCTTTTCGGTTTTTGGGTTATAATGAATATTACAAACCATACCATGTTTTTTAAAACTAATTGTTTTTAATATTTTTGATCCACATACAATACATTTATTAACTTCTAAATTAATACCATTCAGGATACAAAATTTTTGCATAATAATTAAATTTAATTGTTTTAAAGAATATTCATTTTTCAAAATTAAATCTAAAATCTTTGATCAAAAAACAAAGTTAATTTTACCAATTGTATTTGTTTTAGTAATACATTCACATAATAAATTAAATGGTTCAATATTTGCTAATCGTCAATCTACTTGTGTGATCGCATAACATTTTTTTAATCGACTTAATTTATTTTCAATTCGTGCAATAAAAATTTCAAACTCACAATAATTACCTAAAAATAAATTTCTTCCATTTTTACTAGTTATTTTTCGACTTCCCAAAGAAATAAAAGAAATAAGTTGTCCATTCTCATCTAAAATAGTAATGATTTCATCATTTAATTGATAATTAATTCTTTTTACTATATAACCCTTAATAATTTGAGCAGACATTAAATATAACCACCATCTTTTAAAATTGAATCATTATTTCTTCAATTTTCTTTAACAACAACAAATAAATGAAGAACAATTTTACAATCATAAAAATGTTTCAATTTTCTTCTTGCATCTGTACCAATTTTTTTAATCATTGATCCACCACAACCAATAACAATTGGTTTTTGTGAATCTTTCTCTACAACAATATCTGCATAAATTTCAAAAACATTCTTTTTTTGATCATAATTCTTTTTTTTAATACAAATACAAGATGCATAAGGTAATTCTTGATAAAGATTTTTAATAATTTGTTCACGTATTATTTCACTAATAATAAAATTATCAGAATTTGTTTCTTTTAAAATGATTGGGTCATTAGATAAATATTTACTAATAGTATTGACTAATAAATCAAGATTAATTCCTTTTAAAGCGCTGATTTCAATTTCATCATTAACTTTAATTAGCTGTCTAATTTTATCTTTATAAATTTGAATTTCAAGTTTTTTAGATGAATCTATTTTATTAAAGACTAAAACAACATGGCCTACACCAAAATTCTTAATCATTTTAATAACTTCTAAATCTTCATCATTGATTTCGCGAGTTAAATCAACAATTAATAGTGCAATATTAGCATATTTATATGAATTTTTAATTTGTAAATTTAAATAATCATCAAGTTTATTCCTTGAAAAATGAAATCCTGGAGTGTCAATAAAAGCAATTTCATTTTTATTATCTTGATAAATATAATTAATTTGGTTTCGGGTTGTTTGTGGTTTTTTAGAAATAATAGCAACTTCTTTTTTTGCAAGAGCATTAATTAATGTAGATTTTCCAACATTAGGTTTACCAGTAATAACTACAGTTCCATATTTTTTATTCATTTTTAAAATTTAACCTTTGACAAAATTATTTTTTGTAACTTAAACATTACATTTCTTTGTTGTTTAGAATTATGATCAAATGATAAAAGATGTAATACGCCATGAATATAAGTTAAAATAAATTCATTTTTAAAATTGTTTTTAACATTAGAGTAAATATAATCAGGAGCTAAATATATCTCTCCTAGTAAATTTACTTTAATTGACTTATGTGTATCCCTTAATGCAAATGTAATAATATCAGTTATTCTATCAATATGACGAAACTTAGAATTTATTTTTCTTATTTGTTTATTATCAACAATAACAACATCAAAAAATAAATCATTTTTAATATTTAATTGTTTTGAAATAGTTTTATTAACAACATTCATCATTAAATTAACATCTTTATTTAGATTATTTAGACATTTTGGTTTATATCAAAATGATAACTCATGCTTAAGCATGAGAATATTATATATTAGTTAAAATACATAAAATATTCGTATATTTTGACTTGACCAAAATTTATGTTTGTGTTGTATATTCCTTCCGGAAGTAAACTACCATCAAATAAATTACAGTAGTAACTATAATTATTATTTACTACCTGACAATAAACTAAAAAACATTTTATATCAATTGTTTTATTTATATCTTTTATTTGGTATGTTTTAGTTTCAGATTGCTTTTGTAAGTACCTATGAACTTTTTTAGATGTTAAAATTACTTGTGAAGAACCATCAGCAACAATAATGTTTAATTTGACTATCTCTATTTTTACACCAAAAATAATAATTAAAATTAAACCAATCAATATTAAACATATTGAAACTAAAATAGTAAGTTTACGATTAATACTCATTCATATATAAATAATGAAAAAATTTAAAATTTGAATAAATTTTTTATTGTTTGCCTTAATAAATCAATATTTTTGTTCTCTTTAGCACTAACAAAAATAATGTACTTTTTATCAATGTTTAAGTATTTTGCTATTTTATCAATTTTTGATGAATAAAGTTTAACACTTTGTTTATCAATTTTGTTTAAAATAATGAAACAATTTGCGAATTTCGTAGATATGTATTGGTGAAATTTTACATCATCGATAGTAATAACATTAGCATCACAAATTTGGAAGAATGCAAAAACATTTTTACGATATTTAAATATATCATTGATGATATTAATTAAATCAATCTTCTTTGATTTACTAACTTTAGCAAATCCATAACCAGGTAAATCAATAATCCGATATTTACCAAAATCATAAAAGTTAGCTGTTTGTGTTCTTCCGGGCTGTTTTGAAGTAATTGCAATTTTTTGCTTTGCTAAAGCATTAATCAATGATGATTTACCAACATTACTTCGACCAATGAAAACAATTTCATTAACATTATCATTAATTCAATCAGTTATATTACAGGCAGATTTAATAAATTTTGCCATTACTATTTGTCATTAACTTTACGTTTAAAGTTATTCATAATTTGACGAATTTGCTGTTCGCTTGGTTTTCGTCCCATTTGAGCATACATTGAACGAATTTGTTCTTCTGTAATAGGTGGATTTTCTTCCAATTGTTTTTTAGTCATCTTATTAGAAATTTTAAAACCAATAATAATGCCAATAATAATAGCAATAATAACTGCTCCTACTAATATTCCAATTCATGATCCTATTTTCATAATTAACCTCTAGCTTTCTTCTTCAATATTGAAGAGTTTATAATTTTTTTAACAATATCTTGTGGTGTTAGTTTAAAAAAATTAATCACATCTTTGGCATTACCACTACGCCCAAATTCATCAATACCAACTGCTAAATCAACATATTTATATCAAGGACTTGTAGCACCAAATTCAATTGATACAATAGGTTTATTTCCCAAAATATCTTTGATGTATTTTCTATTTTGTTTTTCAAACACTTCTAAGCATGGAACTGAAACAACACGTGCATCAATACGTTTATTTTTTAGCATTTGTTGTACATTCATAGCTGTAGCAACTTCACTACCTGTAGCCATAATTGTTAATTTATATTTGTTATTTGAATCTGAAATAACATATGCACCTTTTTCAACATTATTTGAATTTACTTCAATTTGTTTAAAACTACCACGTGATGTAATAATTGTTACTGGTGCATCAATTGAATTAATAGCAAACTTCAATGCAGCAATAGATTCAGTTACATTATATGGTCTAAATGTATAGTGATTTGGAATTAATCTTAATGAACCTATTTGTTCAATTGGTTGATGTGTTGGTCCATCCTCACCAACTGTAATACTATCATGACTATAAATGTTAATTGATGGAATATGACCAATAGCAGCTAATCTAATAGCTGGTTTAGCATAGTCCATAAATGGTAAAAATGTAGAACCAATAGCTTTTGCTCCTCCATGGGCAACTATTCCATTAACAATTCCAGTCATTGAAAATTCTCTAACACCATAATTAATTCTTTGACCTATATAATTTGTTGAACTAAATACACTCATATCTTTAGAACCAATTTTAGTTGAACTACTTACATCTGCTGAACCAACTATTAGTGTTGGAATATTCTTCACTAAAATATTTACTAATTCACCAACAATTTCTCTTGTTGCAGTATTAGGTTTAAATTTGATATCTTTAAATCAAGAGCTATCAAAATTAAATTTGGAATTTAGAATATTAATTAAAGAATTGTAATAAGAAATATCTTTTTTTTCAAGAAGGTTTAGTTCATTATAAAAATCCATTAATTTTTTATTACCACGATTTTCAATTTTTTCTGCAAAGTCTGAATCTATGGATTTGGGAATTACAAATGGAGGATAATTATATTTTCAATTTTTTTTCATGATTTTAACATCTTGTTTTGTAAAAGGTGAACCATGGCATGTATTTAACCCTGCTTTAGGTGAACCATAACCAATAATGGTATTAATTTGTATTACAGTTGGTTTTGATGATTTCTTAGCAATATTAATAGCTTTGTTAATTTCATTAACACTGTTGCCATCTTTAACATAAATGTGGTTTCATCCACAAGATTTAAAAAACTTTTTTACATTCATTGATGTAGAATCACTAACTTTACCATCAAGTTGAATTTTATTTGAATCATATAATAAAATTAATTTATTAAGTTTAAGATTACCTGCAAGATTGATTGCTTCATAAGCAATACCTTCTTCTAAACAACCGTCACCATGGAAACAATAAGTATAATGATCAATTATCCTTCCATAGATGTTAAATGTTTTGGCAAGTTTCCTTTCAGTGATTGCCATGCCAACGGCTGCAGCAATACCTTGACCTAATGGTCCTGAAGTGATTTCAATTCCAGGAAGCAAGCTTGGTTCTGGGTGTCCAGCTGTAATTGAATTTAATTTGCGAAATTTTTTTAAATCACTAACTTTTATATTTTTGTACTTTGCACACAACATAGTAGCATATAACAAAGAACTAACATGGCCAGCACTAACAATAAAACGGTCTCGATTAAAAAAGTTTGGTGTTTTTGGATAAATATTTAGATGATATTTAAATAAAGTGTAAAAAATTGTTGCAGCACCTAAAGCAATTCCTGGATGTCCTGATTCAGCATTTGCAATTTGATCAAGTGATAAAGCTCTTAAACAATTAATAGTAGTATTAGAATTTGAATTGCGCATTTAATCTCCTATAGTATGTGAGTATCACATATTATTTTATATTATAATTAGCATGCTAAACATGAAAATATTAGTTGTTTCAAATAAAAATTCAAAGCGCGTTTCATTAGTTCCAAATGACATTAATAGACTTATTACTAATGGTATTGAGGTTTATGTAACAAACAATACAACAAATTTATGTGGTTTTTCTAAAAATGATTACATAACTGCTGGAGCTAAAATTATTGAAAAATTAACTGCAAAATTTATTAAAACTATTGATATTATTTCATTTATTGATTTTCCTAAAGATAAAATTATTCTTAATTCATTATCTTGCAATCAAATTTTATGAGGATTTATGTATTTAGTTAATAATCCTAAACATTTATTTTTAGCAATTAAGAATAATTTAACAACAATTGCTATTGAAACTATTAATAGTGGTAATGTTTATGAATATTTTTTACCAATGGAGCAAATCAAAGGTGAATATGTATTAACATTATCTAAGAAAGCAATTAAAAAATATGATAATACAAAAAAGTATAAAAATAAAAATATTAATCAAACATCATTAGTAAAGAATAATATTTTAATTTTAAATTATTCATACTCTGGATATTATGCAACAAAAACCGCATTATCTAATGGATATAATATTTTGTATTTGGAAAATGATAAAACATTATCTAATGAATTAAAAGTAGATAAAGAATTGAAATCACTAGCAAATTTACATAATTGTCATTTTGATGTTATTGAAGCTAGTTATGATAATTTATGTGATAAAATTAAAGATACAAATATTCTAATTTGTACAAACCAATTACCAACTATTAAAACACAATTACGAATTACTAAAAATATGATTAATTCAATGGTAAAAGGTAGTGTGTATATTAATTTTGCCACTGAAACAGGATTTGCAAGTGCTACTGAAATTAAACCAACTACAATTTATAATCCATGTGTTATACATAATGGTATTTGTCATATTAGCATTGAAAATATCAATGATATTTTTCCAAAAAAATCATCAGAAATTATTAGTAATTTAAACACTAAAAATTTTTTAATCCTTAAGAAAAATCAACTTTATTGTAACTTACTTACAACTGAAAATAAATTTAAAAATGCAATTATGACATATAATCATTGTTTAACAAATAAAGAAATTGCTAGTAGTTTACATCTAAAATATACTAACATAGAAACAATTAAAAAGATATAATATGACTACGTTTTAAGAAATGGAGGTGAATAAATATGGCAAAAGTAATTGTTAAAGATGGTAATTTAAATGATGCAATGAAGAAATTTACTCGCATCATGATTGAAACAAGAAAAGTTGCTCGTGCTCATGAGTATTATTTACGTCCAGGTTTAAAAGCAAAAGAAAAACAAAAAGCTGCTGCAAGATATAGAGCTAAAAGAAAGTATTAGTTTATATTAACATATAAATTAATATATGCACATGTGGCGGAACTGGCAGACGCGTTAGACTTAGGATCTAATTCTTCGTGAGTGGGGGTTCGAGTCCCTTCATGTGCACCAATTAAAATTTAGATGATGTTAGTTAACATCATCTTTTTATTTTTTATAAGCTTTAATTAAATATGACTTATCATCAAAACTACGATGTAAAATTTGTTTTGCTTTTTCTGATCCTGGTTTAATTAAAAATTCATTGTAAATAGAAATTATCTCTGGATTTCTATGACATAATCGAACTTCCATATGTGCATCTTCATTATATAGTGCATCCATTCGTTTTAATCTAGTGTCAGCTATAAATGGAATTTTAATTTTAGGTTGCCCACCTCCAGAGACACAACCACCAATACAACTCATTACCTCAATTCAATCATAATGCACTTCATTTTTTAATAATTTATTAATCAACAAAACAGCATTTTTTATTCCGTTACATACAGCAACTTTAATATTTCTACCAATTATATCAATAGATGCCTCTTTAATTCCTTCCATGCCTCTTATTGATTGAAATACTAATTTATCTTTAGGCAAATCATTATTAGTTAAAAAATAATATGCCGTCCTTAATCCGGCTTCAGCAACTCCACCCGAAACACCAAAAATAACCCCTGAACTTGAACCTAATTGCATTGGTGAATCAAATTTACTATCTTTAATATTATTAACATTGATGTTAAATTCTTTAATTAATAATCCAAATTCTCTTGTTGTAATTAAATAATCAGTATCTTTGTATGATATATTCAATTCGTTTCGATTTGCTTCAGATTTTTTTGCAGTACAAGGAGCAATGACAATATGAACAATATCTTCAGGTTTTATGTTAATTTTATTTGCGAAATAAGATTTTACAATAGATGATTGAATAGCAATAGGACTTTTAGTTTCTGAAAGATTATTTATTAATTGTGGATAGAATATTTCACAATATTTAACCCACGCTGGACAACAACTTGTAAATTGTGGAAGTCTTTTATTTGATTTAATTCTCTCTATCAATTCCATTGCTTCTTCCATAATTGTCAAATCAGCACCAAAAGTAATATCAAATACATAATCAGCACCCATTTTACGAATAATAGATGGAATCTTAGATTCCAAATTACTTCCTACTGGTAAATTGAATAGTTCGCCTAAGCTAACTCTAACTGCTGGAGCAACTGAAATAACTATCTTTTTGTTATTCTTGTTTTTTAATAGATTTTTAACTTCTAAATATTGATATATTTCATGAATAGCATTTGTTGGACAAATATTAGCACATTGACCACAATTAATACATATTGGTTCAATATTTGGATCAACCTCAAACATTTTTGCAACAGTTGTATCATCTTTGCAAACTTTCTTACACAATCCACAAGTAACACATTTATTATCATCTTTAATTAATGCATCGTTATCTTTAGACATTAAGACTTCACGATTATAGTCTCTCATAATTATTTATCTTTCTATAGTTTATTGCAAACTTTGTATTTAATAATGTAGCAATTGATAATGTAATAACTTGGTATAAGCTCATGGCTAACATCATGTTTTTAAAATCATTAAAAAAAGTGTTAATTAATCCAATACTATATGATAGTAAACAAAATGAACTAAAAATAATTATTGGTTTAACAATTAAACTAATTATTGATACAAAGCTATAGTTCTTTTTTTTATTCTTAAATAAAAATTTGAAGATTAAAACTAGGCTAATATTTCCTAATCAGACAAATGGTATCATATAACATGTGTATTTAAATGGTAAAGTGATTGTTCCAACTAATCCTAATGGTAATGTAGATAATGAAGGCAGCGTACATCCAATAATTGGTAATGTATATGATTTAGAATTAATTGCCATTCTAATTAGTGTTATATTTACAATAATACCAATTAAAATTTGGTTATATTTATTCAAATAATTAATATAAGGGATTTGTTTAATTATAGTTGGTACTATAATTGGAATGCAAAACAAAATCATGTAATAGATTAAATACATGATAAATGTTTTTTGATATTTTGAAATTTGAAAATTACTATTTTTTTCGAATAAACTAATATTTGACATAAATATAATGTTTTATTTGATTATACAAATAATAAAAATCCATAATTTTACTACTTATTTAACGTAAATAATCTTTTTAATAATTTTTATTTTTCGAGGTTTCAATTTTGTAATCTTAATACAATTTAAAATATGTGATGATATATCATTTTTATTTATAGGGCTTGAACTATAGCATGTTACTAAACAGTCGCCTTTTTTAATTTTATCACCAGTTTTAAAATGTCAAATCATTCCAGCCTGAAAATCAATTGAATCAGTTTTTAAAATTCTTCCAGCACCTAAATGAACACTAACCATTCCAATTGTATCACTAGATATAAATTTTAGATATCCATTATTAGGAGCAATAAAATCAAATTTATATTTAGGTTTAAAATATGATTTATTTTTTAATTTATTAATATCTGCTCCTTGAGCTTTTAATCATTCATACAATTTATTTAATGATGCTTTTGAATTAACTAATTCACAAACTTTGTTATATGCTTGTTTATATGATAATGATTTATCATTAGACATAAAAATAATTGCAGCTGATTTATAAATAAGTTTTTTTAAATCTTTAGAACAATTATTGTTATCTTCTAAAAAATTTTGAGATTCTAAAACTTCTAGCGCATTACCAATATTTCTACCAAGAGGTTGATCCATGTTTGTAACGAATATTGTTAATTTTCTTTTCATTTTTTTAGCAATAGCTTGTAAATATTTAATAAATTTCTTTGCTTGAGAATAGTTTTTACAAAAAGCTCCTGAACCATATTTAACATCTAAAAAAACATGCGTTCCAAGAATGGAAAATTTTTTTGAAAGAATTGAACTTGCCATTAATCCATAATTATTAACTGTTCCTGTTACATCTCTTAATGAATATAAAACTTTATCTGTTGGAACTAAATTGTTAGTTTGTCCAGCAATAAAAATTTTAATTTTTTTTAATAAATTTAACATTTGTTTTTCAGTTAAATTAACATTTACGCCAACTGATTCAAGTTTATCAATGGTTCCACCTGTAAATCCTAATCCTCTTCCAGAAAGTTTAGCTACAGGTACTCCACCAGCAGCAATAATTGGTAATAAAGTCAAGCTAACTTTATCACCAACTCCACCTGTAGAGTGTTTATCAATAATATTATTTCCTGCATTTGACAAATCAATATGAATTGAATATTTCCACATTGCTTTAGTTAAATAATATGTTTCATTAATTGATAATCCTTTAATATACATTGCCATTAATCAAGATGTAATTAAATAATCGGGGATAGTTTTATCAGCTACTCCTTTAATTATTTGATCAATTTCTTGTTCAGTTAACTCTTTGTTAATGACTTTATTGTGAATTATTTCTACAATTTGTTCACTCATAAACTTATGTTAAACCTTAATATAATTTATTATCACATCCTTATAATTATATTATTTGACTAAATAATAGATAAACATAATCATTTTTTGAACCGCTTTTAGAAAAAGGGGAAATATGAAGAAAGTAACTAAGTTTATCTTATATGTGTACTAATGTTTTTTATAGTATCATATATGCATATGGTAATAAGTTGCTTAAAACATAAAAATTCATGAAATATAATCTTTAATGTCTTTTTAGTATTATTAGGATTTGTTAGTTGTATCTTTTGTAGATTTCATTTTAATTTTTTTATTACTATTTTTATCATTCCAATTTGCTTTCTAATTTTTTCAAGAAAAAACAAAGCATATGTTTGCTTACCTATAATTTTTATTACATTAACATTAGGTTTTTCAATATCACTATGAACAACTTTTGATTGATTTGATATTTCAATTTTGATAAGATTAGCTCTAGGTTTTTTTCATTTTATACCATTTTTATGTGAAAGACTTATTTATCAACATTGGTTTAGTAAAAGAAAAAATCTAATTGATATATGTTTTGCTTTAACTTGAGTAATTAGTGAATGAATTTTTTCATTAGTTAACCCATATGGTAATGCTGGTAGTTTAACTTATTGTATGGTTCAAATTTTACCATTTTGTCAAATTATTTCTATTCTTGGTCTACATTTTTTAACATTTATAATTATTTATTTTAGTGCATCTATTTCAACATTATTCATGTCTTCTAACAAAATAATTATGTTTAAACAAATTATTGCTCCACTTTGTTTGATAATGAGTAATTTTATTTATAGTGGTCTATGTTTGATTAATCAACCAATTAAAAATCAAACCATTAAAGTGATGATGAAAGATACAGGTTTTATTCGTTATTATAAAGATGAAAAATTGTGATATGAAGCATTAACAAATGATGTACACATTGCTAAAGATAGTAAAGTTAACTTATTAACATATGGTGAAACATCATATTATTTTGAAGCAGACGAATATGAAAATA
>CACZNK010000041.1 GCA_902782585.1 uncultured Ureaplasma sp.
AATGTCAGTAAATAAAAAAATAGCTGTTAAATTGTCAAATATTCAATTTGGCTATGATCGTAAAAATAATATTAAAGTCATTAAAGATTTATCATTTGAAATTTATGATGGTGAATATATTTGTATTGTTGGTAGTAACGGGTGTGGTAAATCAACAATATCCAAAATTATTTTTGGTTTGTTAAAACCATGAAGTGGTCAAGTTTATGTTTATGATACATTAATGAGCAATTTAACATTAAAAAAAATTCGTGATAAAGTAGGAATTGTGTTTCAAAATCCAGATAATCAATTTATTGGCTTGACGGCTGAAGATGATATTGCTTTTGGCTTAGAAAATCGTCTAGTTAACCCATCAAATATTCATGAAATTATTCAACAAGCATCAAATATTGTCAATGTACAACATTTATTAAACCTAAATGCTGGAAGATTATCTGGTGGTCAAAAGCAAAGAGTTGCTATTGCCTCTGTATTGGCAATGAATCCAAGTATTATTATTTTTGATGAATCTACTTCAATGTTAGATCCAACTACTAAGAAAGAAATAAAAGAATTAATACTTTTATTACGTCAAAAATATCATAAAACAATTATTTCTATTACTCATGATATGGAAGAAATTAATAATGCAGATAGAGTGTTAGTAATTAAAGAAGGACAATTGCAAAAATTTGATAAGCCAAGTATAGTATTTGAAGATGAAGAATTTTTAAAAAATAATAACTTAAGTTTTCCATTTATACTTAGTTTGTCTAGATTACTAAAAGATAAATACAAAAATTTACCTTTAACATTGGACAGCGATAAATTGGCATCAGAGGTGGCTAAATTATGCAAGAAATAATAAAATCCACTACCAATAAAAATTTAAACCAACCAATGACTATTAAAGAAGCTAAAAATTTTGTGCTTGACAAAGATCTTGCTATAAAACTTGACAACTTAAAAATTGTTTTTGATTATAAAACACAGAATGAAACTGTTGTTTTACAGCCAACAAATATATCATTAGAAAAAAACAAAATTTATTTTATTATTGGTGATTCTGGTGTTGGTAAAACAACATTAATAACTCACTTTAATGGATTATTAAAATCAAAATATGGAAATATTTTTTTATTGAATGATTGTAAAATATATGGTAAAAAACGAAATATTCCTAAATTTAAAAAAATAAGAAAAACCATAGGTATGGTTTTTCAATTTCCTGAATATCAATTATTCAGAGATAACGTTGTTAAAGATGTTATGTTTGGCCCAGTAAATCTAGGTGTTAAAAAGAAAGAAGCTGAAATACTAGCTAAGAAATATTTAAAACAAATGGGTATTGAGGAATATTTATATTCACATTCACCTTTTGAACTTTCAGGCGGTCAAAAAAGAAGGGTTGCTCTTGCTGGCATATTAGCTATTCAACCTGAAATTTTAGTATTTGATGAACCAACAGCAGGATTAGATCCCGTTGGAGTTGATTCAATATTAAATTTTATTCAAAATTTAAAAGACCAAAACAAAACCATTATAATTATTACTCATGACATGAATCAAGTATTGCAAATGGCTGATAAAGTTATTGTTTTAGCAGATAAACAAATTAAATATTTTGATACACCTTACAACATTTTCAAAAATAAAGAATTATTAGAATCTACCACTATTATTAAACCGATGGTTATTCAAATGATTGATTTATTAGTTACTAAAAATAAAGCCTTTATGGCATTATATGATATGCAACCTAAAACAATTGAAGAACTTACTCAATGTATTGTCAAAATCATTAAGAGGTGCAAATAATGCAAAATTCATTGGAACAATACATTAATAAAAAATCATTTTGACATGCAATTAATCCAGCAATTAAAATATTGGTAACAATTTTCCTAATCATAATTATTTTTTTACCTATTGGATTTTTTGGATTGCTAATTACTTCTTTTTTAGTTACATTGATTTGATGTTTATCAAAGTTACATTTTAGACTATATAAATCTATATTTATCACTTGAATGGTAATGCTTGTTTTTTTAGGATTAATTAACTGAGTTGCTTATAAAACACCTGGATTAAATTGTTATCAATATTTTACTGATGGTGTGTTGCACTCACCTATGCATGTTATTTTTGGTGATATAACTAAAATCGACCATACTATTACTGTTGATCCTAATGAAATTACCCCTGAAACAGAAAATATTAAATGTATAGTTGGTGATATATGAGGTGGTAAGATTGATCAATTTTTACATACTGGTAAACCACCACTAGATATTAATACTTGAGATTTTGAATCTATTACAATCAAAATACCAAATGGAAAACCTATAATATTGTATTTATGATATCAAACATATTGATATACATTATCAACTAAGGTAATATTTAATACTTTATTAGTTTCATTTAAAATTATGTTAATGATTACAATTATTACTATTTTATTATCAACAACAAGTTATAGTGAATTAACAATTGGAATTGAGGATATGTTGCATCCTTTATCATATTTAAGAGTGCCAGTAAATGAATGGGCAATGACATTTGCAATTGCTATTCGTTTTGTTCCTTCATTATTAGTAGAATCACAAAATATTTTAAGAGCTCAAGCATCAAGAGGTGTCGATTTTAAAAATGGTAATTTTAAAAGTAAAGTTAAATCATTAGTATCATTGATTATTCCTATGTTTTCATTAGCATTTCATAAAGCAGATGATTTATCAAATGCAATGGAAGCTAGAAGTTATGATCCAAGAAAACTAAGAACAAGATATCGTAACTATGGTATATGTATTAAAGATTTTATTGCTTTGATTTTAGTTGGAACATTATTTGCTTTCTTTATTATGTTTAGTGTTAAACATATGGTTTTTGGTCAATTTAATTGAGTAGAGTATTTAGTTATTTAATTTATGAATTATTTAGTTGATGTTTCATATGATGGTAATAATTACCATGGTTGATCTAAACAAAAAAATAATGTATCTATCCAACAAACAATTGAACAAGCGTTAGAACACATTTATCATAAAAAAATAACTATTATTGGTAGTGGAAGAACTGATGCAAAAGTTCATGCTATACACCAATATTTTAATTTTCACGAAGACAAAATAAATTTAAATCCTATGAAATTAATGAATGCTTTTAAATATCTAATTCCAAAGGACATTAAGATTAATAAAATTAGAATTGTTAACAAAAATTTTAACGCAAGATATGATGTTAAGTTAAAAACATATTTATATGTAATTAATATTGGTAAATTTAATTTATTCAAAAATAATTATTTACTAAATTACAATAAACAAATTAATATTAATTTATGAAAAAAAGCTATAAAGTTATTTTTAGGTACACATAATTTTTTATCATTTAGTAAATCAGAATTAATTAATACCATAAGAACGATTACAGATATTAAAATTATTAAATCTAAAGATTTAATTAAAATTTATATTTCTGGTAATGGATTTTTGAGAAATATGGTAAGAATGATTATTGGTAGTTTAATTGATTTAAATGATAAAAAGAAATCAATAATCGATATTAAAGATTTAATTAGTAATCCAAAAAAAGGTTCTGCAATTACTTTAGCAAATCCATCTGCTCTTTATTTATATGATGTCATATATAAGTAATACATATTAGGTAAATGGTAATGTTGCATAAAAAGTTAGTTCTTCATCATTTAGCAAAATAGCTCAAAATATTTTATATATATGTATGTATAAAATAAATGTATAATGTAACATATATATTTACATGAAAAGGAAAGAAAAAATATGGCATTTATTTCTAATAAAGAAAGACAAGAAACAATTAATAAATTACAAAATCCTGAACGTGGTAAAAGAACTTGGATAATGATTACACTTATTATTTCAATGTGTTTGTTATTATTCATATTCTTATTAAATGCAGTTGCATTAATGCCTGATCAAATGGGTCAAGCTTTTGAAAAACTAAAACAAATGATTGGTTATGGTGAATGAGTTAAAGACCAAAAAGTTTCTATGTATGGGTGAATCATGATTGGATTATTATCTACTACATTTGTTTTGCTTATAGCATCATTTGTTGTTTTCTGTACAATGAAATCAGCTCGTTGAACATATAAAAAGACAATTGATTTGGTTAGCAAACCAATTGCTGGTAAAAAAGGTAAAGTTAGCAAGAAAACTAAAAAACTCATTACAAGTAGACTTGCTGTTGATAAATTAAAGAAGAAAAATAAAAAATAAGTTATTTATTTTATTTAATAAAAATGTAGTCAAATAGACTACATTTTTATATTATAAACAATGATTGCCAATATACTACTGGTTGGATATATTAATGCACATGAAAATAATGAATAGGTATTAAAGATATTGGTTTTAGTTTTTAAGTTAATGATAAAACCAATTATCATACCTAATAATAAAATTACATATTTAATAGCATACATACAAACACTAAAAATAATAACATGTTTTTTATTTGAAATAGATAATATCAATTTATTAATAATATATGCAAATAGTAAACAAATATAAACAAATGGAATATTAATTAGCAAACCATAAATAATATTGTAATGTTTATATACAACACTTAAACTAATACAAATGACAAAAACAATTAATATAAATAAAGAATTAAACAATAAAAAATAGATGTTTAATTTTTGATCAAACAAATTATTTTTTTGTTGTTTAGGCATTACTTTGTTCCAAAAATACGATCACCAGCATCACCAAGACCAGGAACAATATATGAATTTTTATTTAATTTTTTATCAATAGCACAAGTAAATACTCTGATTCTACTATCATATTTTTTTAATTCTTTTAAACCCTCTGGTGCTGCTAATACACATGCAAGACGGATTGATTTAGGTTTGAATTTTTTAACAATTTTAATTGCCTTAATAATTGAGTGTCCAGTAGCTAACATTGGATCAAGGATAATAACATCTCCGTCTTTGATTCGAATTGGCATTTTGCAATAATATTCAACTGGTTTTTTTGTTTTTTCATCACGATATAAACCAATATGACCAATAGCAGCTTTTGGCATCATAGATTTAAAACCATCAACCATACCAAGTCCTGCACGTAATATTGGTACAAGGATAACGGGAGTAGTCAATTTATATCCAACTGTTTTAGCTATTGGTGTTTCAATTTTGAAAGTAGAAAGTTTTAAATCTTTAGTTACTTCATATGACATTAATTGTGCTAATTCAAGCAAATTAGATCTAAAATCACGAGAATCAGTATTTTTATCACGCATATGTGATAATTTCATTTTAATTAATGGATGTTCAATAATTTTAACCATATATTTTCTCCTTCTTATTTAACGCATCTCCCGATCAAATGGTATACCATCATGTTCTGGAGCTCTTACTCATTTTGCAAAGAAAATCAATGTTAAGAATGTAATAATATATGGAATAGAATATGTTAAATCTTTTGAAATTCCAATATTTGTTAATACACTAGACATACATAATGAAATCAATAATGAAAAGATAAATGAAGTTATAGCAATTCATTCAATTTTTCATGCACCCACAATCATAATTGCTAATGCTAGAAATCCAAGTCCTTGAACATTACCTTGCGATTGTTTTATGTTAAATAAATATATAGCACCTGCTAATCCAGCGATAGCACTTGATAAGATAACAGCCACTCATTGATATTTATTTACACTAATTGATTGAGCATCAACGGCAAATGGGTTTTCACCAACTGCAATGTATCTAAAACCAACTTTTGTCTTGGATACAATTAATCAAATAATTCCTGCAATTGTAAGTGCAATAATAAACATTATTAATGATGAACCATATACTGATCAACCAATATATAAGAAATCATCAAAACCAGTTGATAATTTACTTGCACCATAGAAAGTATTGCCTAAACTACTATTTACAAATGTGCATAGTGCAACACCTATTAAGTTAATAGCTGTACCACTAATAACATGGTTAGATTTTAAATTAATACAAGCAAATGCATGCATTGCTCCAACGATTGTTGTAGCAACCATTGTTAGCAAAAATGCAAAAATAATACCAAAACTACCCATTTTAGTAAATCCAATTAATGGAGATGAGAATATGCCAAAAAATATAACTCCAACACACATCATACCATCAATACCAACATTAACTATTCCTGCACGCTCAGATAAATACCCCGAAACTGCACCTAATAGTAATACTGCACCATATAATAATGCATAATTGAATATTATTCCATTCATTATCTATTACCTCCTAACATATCTGCACCACCATTAGCATATTTATTTGTTATAAATTTAATATATTCACCTTTAATGTTATTTTTAGCTAATTTATATGCAACTTTGGTTTTATAATTGATAATCTTATTTATTTGGTTTAAATATAAACTATAAGATTCGCCTAAAATAATTTGACTTTTTGATAATTTATTTGCTATTTTTTTAATTTCAGTATCAAATGGATATTTAAAATGTTTAAATTTTAAATTTAATCTATTTTTTTGAATTTTTACTGTCTTATTTAGTTTTGTTAAATAAATTTTATATGCTTTATCTAAGTATTTATGAAAATTATAAAATAGTGCATTTTCATCAGGATTTAATGATTTAGCATATCTTTTTTTACATTTAATTTCAAATTTTAATCGTTTGATAGCAGAATGATAAATTAGATTTAATTTCTTAATTTTTATTTTTTTGTATTTTTCAGTGTTATTCTTTAAAATAAATTGTTTTTGAATATCATAATCTACATTTGCTTCAGCTAATTTATCTTTGTAGAATCTATTTAAACGCATATATACCATTTTAGTATCAAAGTTAGATTCTTTATTTAAAATAATAGATTTTTTAAAATCATTTTTATTTTTAGCAAAAACTAGTAATGTTAATCCTGTTAAATATTTGACATGATTTTTAACATATTTAATATCATTCATTCTTTTTGGATCAATTTTAGCTTTAATTATTATTTTATGTGTAGCAGGTGATTTAAATAGATCCTTTCTTTCTTTGTATAATTCAAGAAGTTTAGTTAATAAAGTATTTAATTTTTTATTTTGTAATTTTTTAGGTAGTTTGTTACCATATTTTTTTCTTAGTTTATTAACTACTTTAATAAAGTTATTGTGATTTATATTAATTTTTAATTTATTATTAGTTAATAAAATTAATTTTTGAAGTTTCTGTTTTACACTAATAATATTTCTATTTATTTGATAATAATTTCTAATTACATAAATTGTTGAATTTATGTGTTCAATATTTGCTGCTTGATCATTTTGGTATTTATAATAATTATTTTCATTATTTTTGCCATCAAATAATTTTCTTAACCAAATTCAAGGTCTAAAATAATATACCAATGAAATAATAGCAGCTCCATAAACAATAACACCAAACATTAAATCAGCAACAACTGGATCAACTGAACATTCTGCTTGTATTGTTGATTTAGCATTTTCTATCATTGCAAAGAATAATGAAATTGGTAATACAGCTACTGGGTTATTCATTGAGATTAATCCTACAGAGATACCATCAAAACCTCTAGTTGGAATTGCTTTGGTTGCTGTAGTAATAAATAAGTTATTTGTTTGACCACAATAAATCATTGCTCCCAACAATCCTGCAATTAATCCTGAAATTAACATAGCAACTAATTGTTTTGACTTTACATTTATTCCAGCATACATAGATGCAGAAACATTTAAACCTGTTACTTTAATCTTCTTACCAAAAGTTAAACAATTAAGAACAATTATTGAACTTGGTATAACAATTGCAGTGATAATTGTTAGTGGTAGTCATGAACCATTCATTATTGCATTTCAATTAGAAATATTTAATGATACATCATTAGGAAGTGATTCAGTGTATAAGCCACCAGCATCAATATGCCCCATCTTATTAAGTATAGTTCTTACAAATAATGTACCTAAGAAAAAGACTATTCAATTGAATAAAATTGATGTAATAACTTCATTCACATTTAGATATACTTTTAATATGTTAATGATAGTAGCAATTAATGCACCACTTAACATCGCAGTTATTATTACTAATAATTGACCAATTCCTAGAGCGGTTCCTATATGATGATGCAAACCAAATCCAACAATTGTACCAACCTGTCCACCAAATAACATTTGTCCAGAGATACCAATATTAAATAGTCCTACTTTTTGAGCAAAAATAAATGATAATGCTGCCATTGCAAATATTGATATTGATGAAATTGTTTCTTTTGCATGACCTTCATTAAATTTACCTTTAAATGGCGCAATAAAAATATATTTAACAACATCACTAAATAATGATCCATCACGATAAATTATTACCACTAACAACAATGCAATAAGTAATGAAATAACAATGGAAACTAAAGAAGCAAATATATTTTTTGATATATTTTTTCTATTATCATTGTAAATAAATTTCATTCATTTAAATTTTAATTTAGTCATAGGTGATGGACAAAATTTAAATTTTTTGATATTTTTATTTTTAGTAGCCATAATTATTTGCCTCCTTTAACAACATATTTAAGTTTTGCTTTAGTAGTACTTTTTGTATTTGATAAATACTTAGCAATAGTTGAACGTTTAGCATTATATGCCAAAGTTTCATAAACAATTTTACCTTTGTTTATAACTGCAATTCTTGATGAAATAGTTAAGATTTCATCAAGTTCATATGAAATTAATAAAATGGTTGTTCCTTTTTTGGTTTCTTGAATGATTTTTTCATGAATAGAATTAATAGCACCAAGATCTAAACCTCTAGTTGGTTGAACAAATATTGCAAAGTTATGTTTTCTTGTTAATTCTCTACCAATAACAAGTTTTTGTTGATTACCACCAGATAATGCACGAGCTAGAGACTTACCACTGTTAGTACCTCTAACATCTCATAAACTAATAATTGATTTTGCATATTTACTTATTTGCTTATAATTAATGAATCCAAATCTTGTAAATGGTTTATGATCAATTTCAGGGAGAACAGCATTAATATTTACAGTCTCATCAAGAACTAATCCATATTTTAATCTATCTTCTGGAACATGACATAAACCATTTTTATATAATTCATTAACACTTGATTCTAAGACATTAATCTTCTTATTAGTTAATGGATTATAAATATAAACTTTCCCAGTAACTTTTTGTTTTAATAGTCCACTAAGAATTAATGCTAATTCTGTTTGACCATTACCCTCAATTCCAGCAATACCAAGAATCTCACCTTGGTGAATTTTTAGATTAAAATTATTTAAAGCATTAACTTTAGGTTGCGATAGTTTTGGAACTGTAACATCTTTTAATTCACAAACAATAGGACGTTTTTGATAATTTTTATCCTTATTTTTATTTTTAATTAAAACTAATTTATAACCAACCATGTCATTAGCAATTTTTGTTTCATTGGTACTACGTTTTTTTATTGTTTTAACTAATTTACCTTTACGGATAATAGTAATATGGTCAGCAACGGCCATAACTTCATTTAGTTTATGTGTAATTAAAATAATTGTTTTTCCTTGTCTTTTAAATTCATGTAACATTTGTAAGAAACCTTGAATTTCATTATCAGAAAGAACTGCAGTAGGTTCATCGAAGATTAAAATATCTACATCACGATATAATAACTTTAAGATTTCAGTTCTTTGTTGTTGACCAACTGATGCATTAACTGATTTAACATCTAAATCAACATCAAGTTTATATTGTTTTGCTAACCTTTCAATTTTTTGTCTTGCAGATTTTCGATCAATAAAACCATTTTTAGTCATTTCACAACCAAGAATGATGTTATCCAGTAATGTGTACACATTAACTAATTTAAAGTGTTGGTGAACCATACCTATACCATTGTTTTTTACATCGTTTGCAGTCATTGATGATATTTCATTACCATTAACAATAATTTTACCTGAGTCATATGGTAAAATCCCAAACAATATTGACATAATTGTTGTTTTACCAGCACCATTTTCACCAACAATGGCATGAATTTCATTTTTTTCAACTCTAATAGTTAGATTATCATTAACAAGTTTTTTACCATTCTCAAATGTTTTTGTAATGTTTAACAATTCAACAGCATATTTGCTTTTATTGGTCTTATATAAACTAATTGGTTTTGTTTGATTAACTTTTTTCTTTTGAATTTTCATAACTTATCTATAAACAAAATATTTGTTATCCTCTAAAAATTCAAAAACATTCATTTCCTTATTATTTTCTTTTACAAATTTATTACCTAATAAAATTTTAATTAAACCATTATATGTTTTCCAATCATTATTAGTTTCATCATATTCACTTTCACTAATTAATTTGAGTGCACGAGCTAATGATTCTCAACCAGTCCCACATAATTCATCATCTGTATGTTGATCTATTATGTTAGGTGCACCTAATGAAATGCCAGCACCTTTATTGTAAACTGTACCAACAGTAGCATAACCACTATTACCAATAAATGAACGTTTAATTTTATCATCTTGTTTAGCTAATGGTTTTTCATCATAGTTTAAATAATTTACATTGTAATTTTCATCATAGTAATAGCCCCTTACACCTTTAGATCTTGCTTGAAAAATTGTTGAAGCAATTCCAGCTAAATTTTTTCTTGCTGAGAATTGAATAATTTTATCTCCATAATTTAATTTGCTTTTACTTGTATATTGACCTATATCACTATTCTCTTGATCAGTATCTACACCAATAGTTATTGCTGGTGAACTTTGATTTCTAATTTCATTTACAACATCAATAGTTTGTGGTCCAGCAACTGGTAAAATAGCATCAGCTCCTTGCATTAATAATTGTTGTACAAGAAACTTAGCCTCACCAGTTACAAATGAATTTGAATAGAACGAATCAGATCTACCAACACAAATTAAACCAACTGTTCTTTTTTGCTTTGTTTGTTCATCCCATTCATTATAACCCTCATATTTAGGAAGAAAATATTTGTTATAGATATAAATACCTCATTCAAAACCACCCATGAATGATGTAACAGTTGGAATTGGGATTCCACCAAATGTTCCAACAGCTAATTTGCCATGATTAATTTTTGAAAAAACATTGTTATATCTATCTTGTAGATATTGACATGTTGCAATACCACACAAAAATGCTGATTGATCAGCACGATAGTAAACTGATGCACATCGATTTGATTGGAGTCCACCATCTAAAATGGTATAAGTTGATTTGTTGTACAAATCTTGTTTTTGATTTGAAAACATTGCTAAAGGAGTTTCATGTAAATAACCTGATAATAATAGTGAACCCTTACCTAATCCACTAGGTGAAATCATTTTATTAATTTCAGCTGTATAAGTACTAAGAAAACCATTTGGATTATCTTCTGATGGTTTACTATTTTTTCCAATATAAAATCCATCTTTATATTCATCATTAGTATTAGTTGATATTTCTAATTGTGAATTAGCAATTCTTACATCATCTCCTGCTTTCCAATCTTCACCATTAAGTTTTTTATCTTTTTGGTGAACTCAATTAACAAGACCTAGATATGCACTTTCATTAAATGATTTATCTAGTACAGAATGGGTAGCACCATCAGTTATTAATGATGCATATGAATATAAAACACTAGGGTCATTATTTAATGTTTTTAATGGGTTAGTATCATCAATTTGCGAACTTATATAATCAATTTGCGAACTTATATATACATCATTTATTTCATCTTTAGGTTCATTATCTTTACAGTTTCAATATCCAGATTGCGGTAATGAACGATAATCTGCAGCAATTTTCGGATTAATATTATCATCAGCAGCAAATTGGTAGGGTTTTATATTAACAAAGTTTTGTTTAAGACCTAATGCGTTTGACAATCCAAAAACTAAACCAGTTGAACCACCTAACAAACCAATAGTTGTTAGAATTTTTAGAGAATTTTTGAATATTTTTGAATGTTGTTTTTGTTTTTTACCCATATCCTAATAATTGGCTTATACTATTATCATTTATTAATGATAATATAGAATATTTTTTTAATTTACACAATTTTTTAACTTATTAGTTTATCAATGTTAATGAAACCGGTCTAAATTTATAATCTAACTTATGGAAAAAGTTAAACAAAAATCTTTTATAACTTATGATCATAGTTTAGGTTATCTAAGATGTATAGCAATGATGCATGTTATTTTAGTTCATATTTTTTATTGACTTCATATTTCTGTTGGTGTAGGTACATCAATACTTTTATTTGAAATGCCACTTTTTTTCTTTGTAAGTGGCACCAACAATATTTAATAGTTATAAGAGCGGTTATTGAAAGTTCATATGCCAGCGATTGATAAGAATTTATATACCATATTTATTATTCGCATTAATAAACATAATTGTATTTTGTACAATTAATGGATTTTTTCCAATTGTTTTGATTTGGTTGTCACCAATAAATTTTGGACTTGTACCAGCAACCCCATTTCTTGCTCCATGTTATAACATAACATGATGATTTAGTACATATATTTGTATATTGTTTGTTATTCCATTTTTAAAAATGTTTTATGATAAGTTCACAAACATTCTATATTAAAATAATGCCATTAATATTAATCATAATGATTTTAACTTCTTTCT
>CACZNK010000042.1 GCA_902782585.1 uncultured Ureaplasma sp.
TAATGATAAATGTTCTTTTTTATTAATTTTTAATTTTGCCATAATATTACAAGTATAAATATTTATAGATACTTACATCAGTTTTTTTATTATAATAGGTTATGTTGTATTCCTAGGAGCATACAACCGTCTTATCTGGGTTTATAAATTAGAGTATTCTAATACCTTATGATAAACGAGTCTAATTTTCTATAAGGAGTAAATATGTTTGCAATCATTGAAGTCGGTGGTAAACAATATAAGGTTACCGAAAAAGACGAAATATATGTTGAAAAATTATCAAATAAAGTTGGCGAAAAAGTAAAACTTGATAAAGTTTTAATGGTTGATGATAAAATTGGTACACCATATATTAAAGATGCTTATGTAGAATGCGAAGTTTTAAAACAGGGTAAACAACCTAAGCTTATAATTATTCATCACATAAGTCAAAAACATCACACAAGAAAATATGGTCATAGACAACCATATACTAAATTATTTGTTAAAACAATTAAAGCGTAATAATGATTAATATCACTTGATATAAAAACAGCTTAGTATTGCAAGGACATGCTAATTGTAATTATAAAGGAAAAGATTTGGTTTGCTGTGCAACAAGTGCAATAGTTCAAACAGCAACAGCTTGATTTAATAAAAAAGATATTAAAATTACTAAAAACACAAAAATACCATTCTTTGAAATCAAATTGATAAAATTAACTAATCAAAATCAAAAATATCTAGAACTAATCTATAAACAATTATCATATTTAGCAAAACAAAATAAAAAATATATATCATGTAAAAAGAAATAATACAATAAAAGGAAAGAGTATGAAATTTAATAAAATTAATTTACAATTATTTGCAAGTAAAAAAGGTGTAGGCTCAACTAAAAATGGAAGAGATTCTCAACCTAAATTTTTAGGAGCAAAAGTTGCTGATGGTCAATTTGCAAAAGCAGGTCAAATCATCTATCGTCAAAGAGGAACTAAAGTATTTCCAGGTGCAAATGTGGGTTTAGGTCGTGATCATACATTATTTGCCAAAACATCTGGTGTTGTTAAATATTCAACTTTTAAAAACGATAAGAAAAAAGTAGAAGTTTTAACAAAATAAATTCACCTTATCTATTTTTAATTTTTTTGCTAATCTAGCATTGTTTGTTTCTCTATACACAACTTTTAAAGAGTGGAGTCTTAAAACTTACCACTTAATTGGTTTTAAATTATTATTGATTAAATAATTATTAGTTTTAGAAAATGGTTTTGAACCAAAAAAACTTACATGAGCACTTAATGGTGAAGGATGTGAACTTATTAATACTAAATTGTTATTAGTATCAATAAATTTTAATTTATTAATTGCTTGATTACCTCATAAGATATAAACAATATGTTTAAAATGTTGATTTAAATATTTAATTACAAAATCAGTAATTTTTGTCCAATTTAAAAATTTATGAGACATTGGTTTATTTGCTTCAACACTTAATGATTCATTTAATAATAACACACCTTGACTTGCCCAATCAGAAAGATTACCATTAGTTCGATTAATATTTAAATCGTTTTTTAATTCTTTAAAAATATTGATTAATGATTTTGGTAATTTAACATAATCATTAACACTAAATGATAATCCATTAGCTTGATTAGGTTTGTAATATGGATCTTGACCAATAATTACTACTTTAGTATCTTTGATATTAAAGAAATTAAAACAATTAAAGATATTTTGCTTAGGTGGATAAATTGTTTTGGTTTGGTATAGAAATTCAAGTTGATTTAATATGTTATCTAAATCACTTTTGATTTCATTGCTATTTAAAATTTTTAATCAATCAGTATTAATAGCAATATTCATTATTTGCAATTGAAATAGATATTATTTGAATTAATAGATTGTGAATTGGTGAACACAATTGATTCACCATTATCTAAATATCCACCAAACATTCATCTAAAGATCATATATGGATCATTAAAGAATGCATCAAATGATGTTTCATATTTTGTTTGATCAATTTGTGGAGTTTTTAATTGTGTTAAAGTTTTAATAATATTGGATCAATCCTCATACATTTGTGAATCTTGACTAAAATTTAAAATCATATGATCATCATTTTCTTTAATATTATCAATTGGTGAATAATAATCTAAATTAAACGCAAAATATGCTGGAACTACTGCACTAAAACCATTAAAATATGGCATCTTTGTTAAAAAATTAACTTCATTATTATTTGTGTCAAAATATTTAAATGAAATATCCATTAGACTATATTGTGCTAATGCAATAAAATCTCCTGGTTGAATTAATTTATTATCACATCAATATTTTATGGTTGGATCAATATTTTTTTGATCAAATTCATTTGATTTTCAATCATCATAGTTAATATTATCAGATATACCACGCTCTATAAATTTTTGTTTGAATGATACACTATCAATTTGTGGTTTGTCAATTTTAACATGTTTAGTAATATTATTTCATGCTTTATTTTTAGAAATTTGTTTATTAATATTATCAATTTTATCATTTGAAATTAATCATTCATTAGGATTAATCGAATTTGATTTAATAGTTGGGTTGTAATAGTTACTTGATACACTTGATAAGTGAATAAGAGTTGGAATATTAGCAATACCAATTATACCTGTAGGATCTTGTTCATGTTTTTTATCGTTAGCATCATATGTGTAAATACAATATGGAGACATTGAAGTTGCTTTATTTCAAATGTATTTTTTATTTACATTGTCATATGTATATGTACCTGTAAATGTTGTATTGATTGGTAGTATATATTGTAATGATTTATTTTTTTCATTATTGATATCAAATGGATGAGTTAAATCATTTCGTAAATCAAATGATTGCAATTTAATAAAAGGTGTATTGTTTTCAAGATTCAATCCTTTATCAACACCAGAGTACTCTTGGGTTCAATCTAAAGAATATGGACCAAACTTATATTGTGAATCACCAGATGAAATTAAATTAGCATTGTTATAACAAAATTGATAAAAATCATAGTTTTGTGTTCATTTGTCTTGTGTGCCTTCTTTTTTGCCATGATTGAAATTACTATAAGAATGAGTAAAAACATTATTTAATAATTCATTAACTTTATTAGTATCAGTTTGGTCAATAATTTTATTAATAAAATTATTCATGTAATTTAATAAAGTTAAAAAATTAAATGATACAGAATTTATTGCATTTGAGCATGCATAGTTAATTAAATTTTGATAACTATTAATTTTGTGTGATGAATTTAAATAGTTTGAATTTTTATCACTAGTAGCTAATCATTGTTTATCATAGTATGTTTTAGTATCTATCTGATATGGTAAATCTTCTTGATTATTTGACCAATCAACATCAAATGATGAGTATCCATTATATGAATAGAATTTATTAATACCTAGTTTAAATGAATTATCAAATGCTGAAGTATAAATATAATTAGTTGGTAAATAACTAAAAATATTTGTTAATTCTTTGTCAAGAGGATTGTCATTTTTGTCTCTTGCATATGCTAAATATGGATCGATTAATTCAAAATTATCATTGGAATTATTAAAACCATTTTCAAAAGGATTTGAATTGGTAAGAATTGGAACACAATATTGAGAAATAGTTGAACAACTAGTTAAACTAAGAATTGGAGTAATAGTTGTACATGTCAATAATGAAAAATTAATTAATTTTTGTCTAATTTTCATTCTTAGTCCATTCTATAAATTTACCATATGCTTTAACAAATGCTAAATTTGCACTACCTGTTGCACCATTACGATGTTTCTCAATAATATATTCAACTGGTTGAGTAGATAATTGGTTCTGATAATGTTGTACTTTTTTATTTTCTTCATTATCATTAGAAGATTCATTCTGAGCAATAGATTTGTAATATAAAAATGAAACAATATCTGCATCTTGTTCAATTGCTCCAGACTCACGAAGATCAGAAAGTAATGGTCTTGGATTTTCACCACTTGATGTTTTACCACGATCTTCAATCTTACGTGATAATTGTGCTAAAGCCATAATTGGAGTTTCAATTTCTCTAGCAATAACTTTTAACATACGAGAGATATTAGCAACTTCTTGTTGACGATTATTCATATTATTACGTTCATTTAAACCTTTTAATAATTGTAAGTAATCCACAACTACTAATCTAATATCATAGTTAGCTTTAATTTGTCTTAGTTTAGCCTGAATATCAAGAATTGATAAATCACTTGTATCATCAATAAAAATTGGTAAATCATGAATTTGTTTAATTCAATTTTCAATTGAAGATAATTCTAAATCCAATAAATCACCACGTTTAATTTTTGTGATATTAACATTTGCTAAACTTGCGAGCATTCTTTCAATAACTTGTTTTTTTGACATCTCAATAGAAAAAAGAACTATTGCTTCAGGTTTCTTATTGCTATTAGGTTTTTGTGATTTTATATTACAAGCAGCATTAACTACAAAATTTAATGCTAGAGCAGTTTTACCAGTACCAGGTCGAGCAGCCAAAATAATTAAATCACCTCTTTGAAATCCATCTGTAATATTATCAATACTTTTAAAACCGCTAGTAATTCCTGTCAATTGAGAATGATCAGAGCTAATCATTTTACTTAATTCTCTTTTGTATTCATTAGTGATATCACTAATCGGTTCAATATTATCTGCTTTTTTAGAATTAACGATTGATGAAAATTTTGATAATCAATCATATGATTGATCTTTAAATCTTGTAAAATCAACTGGTTGATTGATCAATTGATTAGCAAACCTATCTAATTGATTTTTAATAGAAAATTCTTTAACTAAATCAACATATTGTCTTAAATTAATTGATGTTGTATATGAATATGATAAATCACATACATATGTATTGTAATCACCAATCAATGCAGATAATTCTTGATTCCTAGAAATATATTCAATGACTGTATCATTATTTACAGGTTTTGATTGTTTTTGAATATCACTTATAACTTGAAATATACATCGAAGTTTTATATCTAAAAAATCACTTGCAGTTAATTTAGTTAAAACATCATCAATAACATCAACATCATTTAACATACATGAAATAATATAACGTTCAAACTTTGTTTGTGATTTAATAATATTTGTTGATTTGTTTGTATTATTTTGTTCCATAACTACCTAATTTAATCTGTAACAATAATGTGTAATTTTGTTTTTATATCTTTGTATATATTTAATGTGATATGGATATTACCTACTTTTAATGGTTGAAAATCATTAGCAAACATATATTTAGTAATAGTAATACCATATTGTTTTAAATCATTAATGATTTGTTTTTGTGAAATTGAACCAAAAGCTTTACCATTATTTGATTGCAATTTATAATTTAAAACTATTTTTTCAATCTTTGATTTTAATTCATTTGCTTTACCAACATTAATTGATTCATTTTTTTTAAGTTCAGCTAAATCTTTTTGTAAATGAACTTTAGCAGTATCAGTAGCAATAACTGCTAATTGCTTCTTAGCTAAATAGTTAAAAAAATATCCTTTGTTAACATCAACAATTTGATTTTTCTTACCAACATTTTTAACATCTTGAAGCAATATGATTTTCATTGTTATTCCTTAACAAATGATATTAATGCAACAATTCGCGCACGTTTAATGGCATTAGTTACCATTTTTTGATGTTTTGCACACAAACCTGTAATTCTTCTTGGAAGAATACGTCCATTGTTTGCAATAAATCCTTTTAATAATTCAACATCTTTGTAATCTACATGATAAATACCTTTAGCACATAGAACACATGGTTTTTTAAAAAACTTAATAAGTCTTCTATTTGGTTGCGGTTTACCACTATTTTTTTTTGTAGTTTTAATTGCCATAAATTCCCTTTCTATAAATTATTTCTTAGCTGATTTATCTA
>CACZNK010000043.1 GCA_902782585.1 uncultured Ureaplasma sp.
ATGAATACATTACCTTCTCTTAGATCTCTAGCATTTACAATCTCTGCCATGTGTACCTCAAAAGTATTACTTATATTATATTTTACTAATTAATGAGTGTATTAGATTATTTACCTACACAGAACCTTTTAAATAATTCATTAATTAAATCAAAATCTTTATTTTTACCTAAGATGCTTAACAACTTATCATGACTTGATTTTAAATTTTCAATAATAAGATCTAATGGTTGATTTCTATTTATTGAAATTAATACTGATTGCAATGTTTTAATTGCTGATTGCATTAAGTTTATATCATTTTTACTTGGTAAGATAATATCAACATCAGCATCGAATTTTGATAGTTTTTTATTAATAGCATTAATAAGATTATTAATTTTTTTATTTTTAGCTGAAACCAATAATCCTCTATATTTTGATTTAATAGTTTTAATATCAGTTTTATTGATTACAACAATATGATTTTTATTTTTGATTAATTCATAAATCATATCATCTTCTTTGGTTGTTTTTTTACTACCATCAATAACAAAGAGGATTACTTGAGCATTTTGAATTGCTTTTTTAGATAGTTTAATTCCAATCTGCTCAATTGAATTAGTTGGTTTATGGATACCAGCTGTATCAATAAAGTTATATGTAATATCGTTGATAATTGCACTATATTGTACAATATCTCTTGTTGTTCCTGGTATTGATGAAACAATAACTTTGTCTTCTTTCAAAATAGCATTTAATAATGATGATTTACCAACATTTGGTTTACCAATAATAGCAACATTAATCCCATTTACATACGGAATAACTCTTAAAGAATCATTAACAACATTATTTAATGATTTAATAATTTTTTTAAGTTTTGTTTTTATTGAATTTTTAGTAATTTTTTCAGTTATATCATATTCTGGATAATCAATATTAACTTCAACCTGACCAATTATTTCAAATAATAAGTTAATAATGTTATTAAATAATTTTGATGATTTTTTATCAATTGATTTATGAGCAATATCTAACGAAATATTAGAATTACTATTAATAAGATTGTTAATACCCTCGGCTTGTAATAAATTTAATTTATTGTTTAAAAATGCCCTTTTTGTAAACTCACCATGATCAGCTTGTTTAGCACCATTAATTATTAATAATTCAATAATTTTATTGGCAATAAAAACTGAACCATGACATGTGATTTCAACCATATCTTCACCTGTGTATGAATTTGGAGTAGCATATTTCATTACCAATACATCATCAATAAGTCTTTTATTGTCAATAATATTTGCACGTTGAATACAATAACCATCTCTGGTTATTTTTCTATCAGTTATTTTGTTAATAATTGAGTATGTATCACTACCACTGATGCGAATTAAATGAATAGCACATTTCATTAATGGTGTAGCTACTGCTACAATAGTTGATTGTTTATTCATCTAACATCTCCCATAATTTATTAAAAATTAAAATTTTTGTTGGGTATAGATTTAAATTATTAATTATTAATGAAATTTCAATTTTTTTATTTTCAATAAGTGTACAAGCAAATTGCAAAATTTTTTTAATTTCATTGTAATCAAATTTAGCAAATTCCATTGATAGTTCTTTTATCCTTGATAAATTACTATAATTGTCAACTAATTTATTGACAAAGTTGTAATATAAATCAAATATTCCATTATCATAATCATTTTTGAATTCATCAAAATCAAAATAAGTATTAAATATAACTTTCTTTTTATTCTTATCAAGATTAAATAATTTAATTCTATTTTCAAATTCTTTTAAATTACTTGATAAGTGAAAAATTTGACATCTACTTCTAATAGTAGGAATAACTTTTGAAATATTTTTAGTAGTCAAAATGGCATAGGTTGCTTTAGGTGGTTCTTCTATAAACTTAAGTAATGAATTCATTGCTTCAATTGTTGAGTTATCGACATTTTTTAAAATGTAAATTCTTTTACTGCATTTTTCGAATGGAGCAAATGAAAATTGCTTTTGAATAAAATTTATATCTTCTTTTTTAATGGTTTTTTTGCTTCCATCAAAAACAATTAAATCACGATATGTTCTATTGTCAATTTTCTTACAATTTTCATCTTGATCATTATATGGAGTTTTTTCACTAACTATTGATTTAACATATTGATTAATAGCATCATTGATTGTACAAAACTTCTTTTCACAAAAAATAATTGCTAATGCTTTATTTGATGATGTTAATAATTTATTAAACATATTAAATTTTAATCTTATTTAGTAAGATTTTCATTACATCATTAGTAACTTCTTTGATACTTTTTGAACCATCTACACTAAAAATAACTTCTGGATATTTTTCAGCTAATTTTTGATATCCTTCATAAACTTTTTTATGTACTTGTATAGATTCACGATCTAAACGATTCATATTTCTTGAATTTTGTTTAATTCTTTCAAAACACTTTTCAGGTTCTAGCATAATTAGAATAACAATATCAGGTAAGATACCTTGAATTGCAAACCTATTAATATCAAATACTTCTTTAATGCCTAAGTTTCTTACATATCCTTGATAAACCAATGAAGAATGGATGTATCGGTCACAAACTACAATTTTGTTATTTTTAAGATTAGGTAAAATGAAATCATTTACATGTTGAGCCCTACTTGCTGCAAATAGTAATGCTTCAGCTCGACTATTGATTTTATAATCAACATGGTTTAACAAGATATTACGAATATCTTCAGCAATAATACTATTATTCCCACCAGGTTCTCTTGTTAAAATAACTTTGTTTGGAAATTTAACATTAAGAAGTTTTACAACTTCATTAGCAATAGTTGTTTTTCCTGAACCGTCTGGTCCTTCAAAAGAGATAAAATAACCCATATTACTTTATAAATTTTTCACCATTAAAATATTTTAATAATTTTTCAGGAATTTTAATTGATCCATCTTTTTGTTGATAATTTTCAACAACTGCTGCTCATAAACGGTCAATAGCTAATCCAGAACCATTAAGCGTGTGACAATATTTTATATTCCCATCTTTATCACGATATCTTAGCATCATATTTCTAGCTTGGAAACTTGTACAGTTTGAACACGATGAAATCTCTTTATATGAGTTGTATGATGGCAATCATACTTCAATATCATATGTTTTAGCAGCACTAAAACCCATATCTCCAGTACATAACATAATCCGTCTATATGGTAAATTCAATGCTTCTAATATCTTTTCAGCTTGACGAGTCATAAATTCATGTTCTTGTCATGAATCTTCTTCATTAGAAATGATTACCATTTCTGTTTTATAAAATTGGTGTTGTCTAATTACACCTTTAACATCTTTTCCAGCACTACCAGCTTCAGATCTAAAACATCCAGTATTGCATGTAAAATATTTTGGTAGTTCATCGTATTTTAAAATCTCTCCAGCATGGAAATTAGTCATTTGTACTTCACCTGTAGGTGATAAATAACTTCCTTCACGTAACTTATATAGGTCATCTTCAAATTTAGGTAATTGTCCTGTACCAAATAAAGCATCAGGGTTAACAATTAC
>CACZNK010000044.1 GCA_902782585.1 uncultured Ureaplasma sp.
AATGATAAACTACAAATTGGTAAATACCAATTATGTTTTATTAATGCACCTATGGTTCATTGACCAGAAGTTATAGTTAGTTATGAAATATCAACTAAAACATTATTTACTGCTGATGGATTTGGTAAGTTTGGTGCATTAGATTGTAATGAAGACTGGACTTGTGAGGCTAGAAGATATTATTTTAATATTGTTGGTAAATTTGGCATCCAAGTTCAATCATTATTAAATAAGATTAAAGATCTACCTATTAATAGAATTTGTCCATTACATGGACCAATATTGGATAAGGATTTATCTAAATATATTAATTTATATAAAATTTGATCATCATATGAATCTGAAAAGGAACAAACTATTATATTTTATACAAGTGTATATCAACATACTAAACTAGCTGCTGAATATTTGGCTAATAAGTTAAACTGTGAAATCATTAATTTAATGCAATATGATATGTCAGAAGCTATTGAAAAAGCTTTTGAATATAAAAATATTGTTTTAGCTACTACAACATATAATGCAGGAATATTTCCATGTATGCAAAACTTTATTAATCTATGAAGCGAAAAAAATTGACAAAAGAAGAATATTGCTATTATTGGTAATGGTACATGAGCACCGATTGCTAGTGATGTTATTAAAAAACAAATTAGTTCATTAAAAAATATGATTATTTTAGAACCAATAGTAAATATTAGATCATCATTAAATAATGAGAACTATAAACAATTAGACCAATTGGTTAGTTTAATGAAAAAATAATTTATGAAAATAGTCTAAATTTCATAACCAACTTATAAAATCAAAATAATGAGTACTGATACAAAACTTATTGGTAAAAAGGTCAATGTTCAAATAATTAAACCTAAAAATACTGATTCAGTACCAGTTAAAAAGAAAAAATCAACTAGAGAGCTTTCAGTTGAGTTTAGAGATAAACAAGATGAATCTATCAAATCTATTAAAAACGAAGTAAAAAATCAAACAATTGAATTGATAATTTAGTTAAAATTAATAACTTAAAAGAGTAATTAAAATTTACAATAATTTCAACTTGTTTTTAGAACAAAATTCTTTGTTCCTTTTATCTCATACTGAAGCTTGAACTTCGCCAATATGACCTTTTTGCAAGATGTACATACATAATCTAGATTGACCAATCCCCCCGCCAATACTTAATGGCAATTTTTTATTAACAATTAGTTTGTGATATTCAAATTTTAATCTATTAGTTTTATTTGTTTTCATTAGTTGATATCTCATACTCTTATCATCAACTCTTATACCCATAGAGGACAATTCAATGCAATGCTTTAAAACTTTATCATAAACTAATAAATCACCATTTAGTTTTCAATCATCATAATCTGGTGCTCTTGAATCATGAGGAATTCCATTTGATAATTTATCACCAACACCAATAACAAAAACAGTACCGTGTTTTTTACAAATTTCATTTTCTCTTTGATTTGGTAAAAGTTTTGGATACATTTGTAATAATTTTTCACTTGTAATAAAAAATACATTTTTATTAAAATTGACATCAATAATTTTAAATACTCTTTTAACATCTTTAATAGTTTTATCTAAAGCATCACAAATTAATAAAACAACTTTTTTTAAGTATTTAATATTGCGGTCTGATATTTTAATATTTTTTTCTCAATCTCATTGGTCTACATAAAGTGAATGAATTTGATCAAGAGTCTCGTCTCTTCTAATGGCATTCATATCTGTGTATATGCCATCACCTACTTTAATGTTATATTTCTTTAAAACATAACGTTTTCATTTAGCTAATGATTGTATAACTTCTAATGTTTTATTGTTATCAAATAAAGGAGTAAAACTAACTTTTCTTTCAATACCATTTAAATCATCATTTAATCCAGTTGATTGTTCCAAAAATATTGGTGCTGAAACTCGAAGCAAATTTAATTTTTTGGATAAATACTTTTGAAATTTATCTTTGATAAATTTAATGGCAATTTGTGTTTGTATACTTGATAATTTTCTATACTCTTTTTTATCTAATGAAAAAATCATATTAATTTTTTTTATTCTTAAAACTACGGTCTTTGTCAAATCAGCTTATTTGTATTAGATTTGTCATCAAAAATTTTTATCATTAAATCATTAATAAATGGTGAAATAAATATAAATACAATAAATGCCCAGAAAGTAATACCAGCATGTAAATTAGTTAAATTAAAACTGCATTTTGAATCTTGAAATAATCCTCATGGTGCTAAATCATTTTTGCTTGAAGCAAAAAATGATTGATAACCATATGAGTATAAGCAAATAAATCCAAAAACACTAAATGCACCAATTGTTCCAACTATTGAGAAAATATGAAATCCTTTAATTTTATTAACAGTTACCTTTTTGGTAAATCGATTAATAAATCCACCTAATACAATTATTCCATAAACTAAATAAAAAGCTGTAACATTAGCTTCTGAAAAACCATCAATAATTTGATCAGTATTTAAAATAATTGAAGAAATACCAACACCTAAAATAATAATTGACATAAATATCACATAATAAATAAATCCAGCAAATAATGGATCATTTGGTCTTACATTTTTTATTTGTTTAGATTTAAATAATAAATTTTCATCACATGCTGCTTGTAATGCTCTAATTCCGCCAAATATTACACCATTAACAACACCAATAATGCATATAAAAATAAAGCATGAGAAAATTGTACTACTAATTTGTATTCATTTTTCTTTATTGCTTGCTTTAGCAAAAACAGTATTCATTAATTCAAAAACATTACCTGTTCCACTTGTTATACATCCGATAGTAATAGCAATATTTACACATGAAATTAAGAATATAGCAAATATTATTGACAGTGGAACATTTTTTTTAGCATTATCAATTTCACCACTAATACTACCAATTACTAAGTATCCTTCAAAAGCAAATAAGATACCTGGAATAGACATAATAATACCTTTACAACTAATTGGTTTAGTTTTATCAATAAAATTATTAGCACCTGCATCTCATGCATGTTGAGTTCATAATCCTGAATTTGTATTTAGTATACCGAATATAATTCCTAAAAAAACAACTAGAATTATCGGTAAAAATTTAAATAACGATAATTTTTGACTTAATTTACCACTAAATTTACTTGCTTTTCAATTTAAAAATGAAAATAATACAAATAATAATAAACCAGATAACATAATGAATAATGTTGTTAATCTACCAAGATTAATAGATCCAGAAGAATTTTTACATGAAGAATAAATATTAACTATTGCTTCACCAGCAAAGAAAACACATGCAAATGAAAGAATAACAAAATATATTGTTGGATAACCAATTTTAGTTCATCGGCCAAATCTTTTCCCACAAAAGCTTTCAGCTCAACCACCTAAACCAGCATTTTTTACTTTGGTTTTGCATGAACATATTTCAGCAAATGATAAAGCCATAAAAAAAACCAAAATACTTGAAATTATTCAAGCAATTAAAACACCTCATGGGTTATATCCATTTTTTAGAAAAATTCCAGAATTCTTGAAGAAGATTCCAATTCCCACAACATTACCAAAAATGACTATAATTGCTGCAATTAAACCCATTTTAGCTGCATTTTTTGATGAAACTTTCATATATTTCCTTTTTTGAGTTAATCAATATTTTATATATTGTATATATAAAAACCTTAAATTCTTATTTTGTTTTTTTAATAAATATATCTCGATGTCTTAATGTTAATATATGGTTTTTTAATTTTTTTATAATCATCAAAAAGCTTTTGCATTTTGTAAATTTAATTTAATTAGATATTTATTTCTAATTTTATTATGGTTATATATTACAACTTGTGGTTATCATTGCAATTGATATGATTCCTATTGTAGGAATCATTACTATTCTTAATTGTTTATTAAACATAATTTTTTTTCTTTTCAAGAACTTCATTAGGAAGTTTTTTGTTTTTATGAATGTAATCAATTTGAGATTTAACGATAGTTTCTAATACAAGTAATGCATCAACGATTAAATCTAATTCTTTACGATTCTTTTCAATAATTTGCTTTGCTTTAGCATATTGTTTTTGAATTATTTTTTCAACAACTGCATCAATTTTTTGGGCAGTTTGTTCTGAATATTGTTTAGAATATGGATTAATTATTCCTTCACTTGGTATAAGTTGTGTCATACCTAATTCAGTCATACCTAATTGTGTAACCATTGATTTAGTAATCTTGGTTACTTTAAATAAATCATTAGCAGCTCCAGTAGAGATGTTTTCTTTACCATAAACAATTTCTTCAGCAGCTCTACCTGCTAATGTACTTGCAATAATCGCTAATAAATCAGATTTCTTTTGAATAGTAATTTCTTGCTTTTCAGGAGTAGACAATGTATACCCTGCAGCTTGACCACGAGGAATAATAGTGATTTTTTCAACTACATCACTTCCAGGTAAATTCAATCCAACTAATGCATGACCAGCTTCATGGTAAGCAATTTGTTTCTTTTCAGCTTCTGTAATTACACGAGAATGTTTTGCTGGACCTGCTATTACACGATCAATAGCTTCATCAATTTCTTCCATACCAACAGCAGTTTTATTATTTCTTACAGTTAATAATGTAGCTTCATTTAATACATTTTCAAGTTGGGCACCACTAAATCCAGGAGTTCTACGGGCAATGTCATTTAAATTTACTTTTGATGAAATATTTTTATTTTTAGCATGAATTTGAAGAATCAATTCTCGTTCTTTAATGTCTGGTAAATTAATTTGAACATGTCGATCAAATCTTCCAGGACGTAGTATAGCTTCATCTAAAACATCTAAACGGTTTGTAGCAGCTATAATAACTACTCCAGATTTAGTATCAAATCCATCCATTTCAGCTAATAATTGGTTAATTGTCTGATCAGCAATACCAGCTGAAGGTCCTACAACATCTGCTCGGCCTCTTTTGGCTGCTACAGAATCTAATTCATCAATGAAGATAATTGATGGTGCAGATTTTTTTGCATTATTAAATAAGTCTCTAACTCTTTTAGCACCAACACCAACTAGCATATCTTCAAAAGAAGAACCACTCACTTGATAAAAAGGAACTTTAGCTTCTCCTGCTACAGCTTTTGCTAATAATGTTTTACCTGTACCAGGAGGACCATATAGAATTACTCCTTTAGGTACTCTTGCTCCCATAGCAGCATATTTATTTGGATTCTTTAAATAATCTACAATCTCAATTAATTCATCTTTTTCTTCTTTTAAACCAGCAACATCAGAGAATTTATATTTACTCTTAGCAAGCTTAGCTTGTGATTTACCAACAGATCAAATTGATTCTTCCCCGCCACCTTGTAATCTAGACATTTTAGAAAAGTATCAAACAAATAAACCAACAATAATTACAGTTGGAAGTAATTGTAATAAAATGTAACCAATATTTGATGAACTTGGAATTGTAGCAGTTGTTAACGCATTGCTAAATGCTTTATAAAGGATTATTAAATTTTTATCATTTAAAAGAGCCCATTGTTCTCCATTTTGTGTATAGTAATTACCATTATATTCAGCATATGATATTGATCAACCACCTATATTCATATAATGAATTGTGGTCAATATTCCCTGATTATTTTCCGTTTTAATTTCACCAAGTTTAAAATAATCAACTAAACCAATTGAAAGTTTACCAATGTTTGTATTACTAATATATAAATGATATGAAGTTTTATTTCCACCTGTTACGTAATATTCAGCAGAAATTAAATCACTTATTTCATTTGATGAAGCTGTTAATTCTTTTCCTTTATTTCGTTCAATAGTAATCTTTTGTTTATTACCATCTTGTGCTAAACTAATCCTTGAAACATTTCTAACATTTACATAATGATCAGTTGAGAAATATCAAATTAAAGTAATTATACCACCAAGAACTAGGATAAAAATAAATCACTTCAATCATTTTTTTGATGATCGACGATTTGAGCGGTTAGTATAGTTCATATCACTTTTATTTTTTTCTTCATTGTTTGGATTTTTTGTATTCTTGTCTGACATAATATTACTTCCCTCTTAATCTTTTGTTTTCTTGTTTGAACTTCTTAAGTTCTTTTTTATAAATTGATTGTTTTAAAACACCAATATAAGGTAATCCCCGCATAAATTCTTTGTAATCTAAACCAAATCCAACAATGAATTCATTTTTGATTTTAAAACATGAATAATAATTATGTAATGTGATTTCATGTTGTGATGGTTTATCAACCAAACACATAATTGATACAGATTTTGCTTTGTTTTCTAAAAGCAAAGTATCTTTCAAATTTGACATTGTTCAACCTGTATCAATTACATCATCAATAAGCATAACATCTTGATTAGCAACATTAACTTTAAGATTTGCAATATGTTGACTTTTTTTAACTGAAGCTACACCACCATAATATGAATGATACTCAACAAAACTTAATTTAAAATCAATTGTTATATGCTTAATTAATTCTGCTAAAAAAGGAACGCAACCATTTAAAATTCCAACAATGACTAATTGCTTATTTTTATATTTTTTGTCTATTCACTTTGCTGCTTTTTTACAAGCATCTACAATTTGGTTATGAGTGAATAGAATTTTTTCACAACGATGATCAATTTTATTCATTTTGCTAATAAATATTATTTTAATTAATAATTATAATATTTTAAAAATATGTGTGATAAACAGTATGATGTTGTTGTTTTAGGTGGTGGACCAGTAGGTAGTTATTGTTCATTTTTAAGTGGCAATAAAGGTCTAAAAACCCTACTTATTGAAGTTAATGATAAGATTGGCGGCCAACCACTTAATTTATATGCTCATAAACATATTAAAGATTTTCCACTTTATCAATCAATTACAGCTGCTGAACTAATTCAAAAACTTGATGATCAGTTGCAATCAACTAACAATGTTGATATTGTATTTAATGTAAATATTGATGATTTTGAAATCAAAAATGGATTAATTTATTTACATGTAAATAAAGAACAAATTGTAACCAAAAACATCATTATTGCTACAGGAAATGGAATATCAAGGCCTAATTTATTAGATATTCCTGGTGCTAACACTAATAAAGTTAAATATATTATTGAACCATATAAACACTATGATAATAAAGAAATTATTATTTTAGGTGGTGGTGATTCTGCTGTTGATTGAGCTAATAACATTATTAAACATTCAACAGCTAGAATTACTATTATTCATCGTCGTGATATGTTTAGAGCATCAGGAGAAAATGTTAATGAATTATCAAAAAACAATGTAAAAGTTTTATTAAATAAGCAATGTGTAAAGATTGATAATAATCATTTAATTATTAAGGATAATGTATCAAATCAAGAACAAAAAGTTAAATTTGATGAAATCATTGTCCAATATGGACAAAAAATGGATATGAATCCAAAAAAATATATTCAAAAACTTGAATGTTCAAATAATAACAAAATAATTGTTGACCATAACCAAAAGACTAATTTAGAAAATGTATATGCAATTGGTGATGCTTGTTACTATAATAACCGACCATATTTGATTATTACGGGTATGGGTGAAGCTGCTATTGCAGTTAATGACATTTTAATTAAAACTAGGAAATATTAATGAATAAATTATTACCAAAAATTATTGTAATTGTTGGTCCCACAACTAGTCACAAAACTAAATTAGCAATTGAAATTGCTAATAAATTCAATGGTGAAATCATTAATGCTGATGCTTATCAAGTTTATAGTGACATGTCGATTGGTACAAATGCACCAACAAAAAATGAATTGAAAAGTGCTAAATTTCATTTAAATCAATTCATAAGTTTAAAAGATGAGTGGAATATAAAAAAATTCCAAACTTTATGTTTCAAAACTATTAATAATGTTTTAAAACAAAATAAATTACCAATTATTGTTGGAGGTAGTAATTTATATGTTGATTCTGTAATTAAAAATTATGATTTAACAGCCAATAAAAGATCTTTTGAATATGATCAATTTGGTAATTTAAAACTTTTTAATTTATTAAAAAAACAAAATCCAATACTTGCTAAAAAAATTGGTATTAACAATCATCGTAGACTAACTAGAGCACTAGAAGTTATTAATCAAAAAAATGATAAAAATGCTTTAAGGAAAACCAATAAAAATATATATCAATATTTAATGATTGAGTGTAATTATTCAACTCGCCAACAACTATATGATTCCATAAATCATAAAGTTGATGAAATGGTTAAATTAGGATGAGAAAATGAGATTAAATTTATTATCAAAAAATATCCAAAAACTAATTTAACAAATTTTATTGGTTTTAAAGCTATAGGATATATTGATATTTATTTGGCAATTAAAAACAATACTAAAGTTAATTATGATTTGATTAAGCAGAAAATCCGGCGTTATGCAAAAAGACAAATCACTTGAATAAAAAACAAATATCCAAAACATATATTATTTAATCAAAAAAACAAGAAACAAATATTTAATGCAATTAATAAATGAATAAAAAAGTAAATAGTTTATATATTCACATTCCTTTTTGTAAGTCTATTTGTAGTTATTGTGATTTTGTAAGAATGGTATCTAAAACACAAAAACAAGAAGATAACTATGTTAATCTAATTTGTAAACAAATTAAAAAACAATGTAAAAACAAATTTGAAACAATTTATATAGGTGGTGGAACTCCCAATTCTTTAAATTTAAATAA
>CACZNK010000045.1 GCA_902782585.1 uncultured Ureaplasma sp.
CCATGAGCTGAATTATTATTAACCGTATTGTTAATAATTTGATTAGCATTAGCTACATCACTTTTAACATTACCAGTAAAACAATGATAATTTCTACGGATAAACACGAAGTAATTCATGCTTTTCCGCCCTTTTGCCATTGTTAATAATTCTTTGTAACTTATTATTGGTCTCATACACGCACATAATTCTACAGCAAAAAATTGAAAATTTTTATTGCCAACTACTGCTAAAGCAATAAAATTAATAAGATTAAAATTTTCGAAAAATTTTAGCTATTTTTAAAATTAAATATTTGTTTTATTAAATCTGTTTTAACAATTCAGATCATTTGATGAAGTGAATTTTTAGTCTATCTTCTAGAAGTAATTTTGAAAACAAATTTTTACCTTTATCTTTGTTGTTAAAAGATTTTCCATATTCATGTATCAATTTGTAAATATCGCTAAAATTACAAAATTTAGAGTGATTTATGTCATTTTCATCTGACGGATATACAAAATGTAAAATCACATTATTAGAATAAAGATCAATTCTATCAAATATTGCTTGAAAATATGAATAATCATTTTTTGATAGAGAATGACCATAAAAATATATATCTACATTGTTTAGATCATTATGAAATCTCAATGAATTATTATTTTCATTGTTAGCTCTGATTTTGGCTACTTTATATGATTTACTGAACTCGTAAAATAAATGATTATCAGAATTTTTAGTATCATCGATACCTATTACTATTGATGATGATTCGTCATTATGCATTTTTTGCACATGTCCGTGAATATTAATATATTTAATTAATTGTTCGTTATACAGAATTTTATTTTTTGAAAATGCTTGCTTAATTTTATTAATAATTTCATTTGAATTACAAGTTGTATAATTGAAACTCAAACAATAGATATTATTAGTTACATATGGTTTCCGATCGATAAATCTGTAAATGTATGCTGCTCATTGTGTTGATAATTTATTAATGAAATTATCTTCGTTTGTTATAGATAACAAATAGTTATTAAATTCATTTTCAAATTGTCTAAGCGATTTTTCTATTATTAATTTTAATTCTCTTTTGTTGTTTAACAGCAATTTTTTGATATTAGTCATTCCATTAATTTGATAATTACTAAGAGATAAACTTGAATTGCCATTAGAAACAATATCTAATATTCCATGAAAATTTAATCATTGGTCATTATAATAAGCACTTAATATAGAAACTAAAGTTGTTTCCACATCTGATCATTTTACATTTTTAAGATTTTCCAAATCCTTTATATTTTGGTTTTTAAAATTATTAAAATTTTAGTGTAAATATAAAAATATAAAGAATTTTTTATGCAATAAATCTAAGATATCTTCGTAGTTAATAAAATATTTGTCGTCTTGGAAGAGAAAATATATCAAAAACTTAAATAGATCTTTTTCTCCTAAATATCTTTTATATAAGTCCTTTATTAATTTTTCATTTTCATTAAAATACTTATTAATTATGAAATCATAAAAATTTGATTTGAGATCAAGATTCAAATCAAATCCATTTCCTACTATAAAAATATAGTTTTTTGGATTGTTATACGGCATATATAAGATAAACACATTTTATTATAATGTATATTAATATTTTATAATATTCACCATGTATGGTGAATATAAATATGATAAGCATTTATTTATATTTTTAATTGTATTTTTGATATATTAATGTTTAGGAGTAATGTTGCAATATTAATTAATAGGTATTGATACAATATAAATATATTAACTAATTAAACATATTTTGAGGCTAGAATCTAAAATTAATAGTTACTTAATGCGGCAAGAAAAAGAGAACTTAACCAATGCAACAGAAAAAAATTTTGAATAAAATAAAACATTCAAATGGACAAGATAAAGCAAAATTACAACAATTAATTACTTCACCAAATGATGAATGCTTTACATCAATGTCTGATATTTGACAGGAATTAAGTCATTGAATTTCTAAATTTAAAGGTAAAAATATTATTTGTCCATGTGATTGAGATATTGTAGAAGATGAAGAAGAAATCTATTCAATTAGAGTTGATTTTTCTGAAGATGAGATTCATGGGCATTTAAATAATATCAAATCTATTGAAGTCATCAAATTCAATGATAATGATATTAAAACGCAAAAAATTATAAATCAAAAACAAATTGAAAATATGCTTGGCAACCAAATAAAATGCAATTTTATTAGGACTATTATCCAAAATAATAATTTACTAAAGTGTAAATCAATTACCGCTTCTGGATTTAATCCGGCTACAAAAAAAGGTGTGAAATTTCAAGATGTTGATTTTACTAAATATGATATTTGCGTTACTAACCCACCGTTCTCTTTATCAAAAGAATTTATGGAAAAAATAATAGAAAGTAAAATTAAATTTATTGTTCTTGCTCCATTCCTAAATAGGCTTAATACAAGTATTGGTATGCCTTTATTTTTAAAGAAAGCTTATTTAGGATACGGAAGAGAATTACATTTAAACTTTTACAATCCATGTGTCAAAAACAAATATAAAAGTAAAATTGTAAATGTTGATTGAGTGGTTTCTTGACCAGATGCACAAAACGAAATAAACAAAAAACATCATAAAAATGGTTTTTCTTATAAAGAGTATAAAAACAAATATGAAATTATGGAAAACATGAAGTTAAAAGACGGAAGTCATCCTATCAAAATAAACAATACAGGTGCTATACCAGATGATTATTATGGATGGATGTTTGTTTCTGCTGGTTTTTTAGATAAGTTTAGTCTTTTAGACTTTGAATGATATCCAATTGGATGTGCTAAATTTTTCAACTCTAATCCAAAGTTAAATCCACTTAAGCATAATATTTCTTCTAAAATGTACTATAAAGATGAAAAAAAACAATTTGCTGGATTGCTAATTAAAAGAATCAAAAAATAGGAGATATTATGAACAAACAAATTAAACAAATAACAGAAAAATTAAAAAGCAAAAATGTATTATCAGTAGCTGATATATGCACATTGATTGATAACAATTTTTTACATTTTGATCAAACGACACAAAGAAGATTTATATATGCTAATATGAAAATAACTACTGAAGATGGTGAAATTACCAAAGCAGGAAATGTAATTAGATCAATCTTACAGTTAGATGTTCAACTTCCTGCTGTTTTCTTTTGAGAAAAAGAAGATGAGAGTTTCAATATTCACGATGGTAAACAACGAATTCTTTCTCTGTATTATTTTATTAATCCTGATAAAGGTGTTCCTATCACTACTAGGATTAATGGGCGTGAATTCGTTTGAGGTGGTTTAACAAATCAACAAAAAGATAAATTGAAAAATTATGAATTAAATATTGTCTTGAAAAAAGGTAAATCTGAAAAAGAGGAAGAAAGCTTCTATGTAATTAATACAAATGCTGTTCCTTTAACTGATTATGAAAGTTTAAGAGGTATGTTTTATGGTAAATGAATTTATGGTTTTGAAGATTTCATTAATAATCTATCGAGCAATGTAGATGCTGTTAAAAAGATTAGTCGTGGTGAGCAAACAATATTATTCCTTGATTCATGTTTCAAGAGAAATAACAATAAAGAAGCCTATATGTTAAACTTAAAAGAAAATTTAAGATTAGTTCGAGATTGTGTTTTTAATGAACAAACATATCATTTGCATGATATTATTAAAGTTTTTGCTAAACTGTTAAAAATAATTAAAAAAGCAAAAGAAGCTACAATTATTCAGGTTGCTAAATTTATAGTTTGCAAAAAATGAGATCGCGACAAGATATTTAATTATTATGAAGATAAGATAACCAAAGTTAATGATATTTCTAAATGGCCATTATCAACTCATATTGTAGCAATAACCAGACTTATTCAAGATGAGATTAAATGTGACGGTAGAAGATTCTTTTCACAAGATGAAAAAGCACAGTTATTTGAATTACATCACAGATGTCAATATATAGGGTGCAAAGAGAGCAATTTCACTGAATTAGAAGTAGATCATATCACGCCATGAAGTAAAGGCGGACCAACAATTTTAAAAAATGCTCAACTTCTATGTAAAAAGCATAATGCATCAAAAAATGATAAGGAAATCTTAACCGACAAAGATTTATACTTTTAATTAATAATCGAATAGTTTGAGATATTTTATTCTCTCATTGATTTTCTGTTATTTGTTCCCCTCCCTGTCACTTGTTTGCACAACTTTTGCTGTCACAAATTATCAATAGACAAATTAACTCTAAC
>CACZNK010000046.1 GCA_902782585.1 uncultured Ureaplasma sp.
GTGGACAGAAGTGGATTCGAACCACTGAAACCGTGGGTGGCTGATTTACAGTCAGCTGCGTTTGGCCGCTTCGCTATCTGTCCATAAAAATGCTTTATAAAAAGCAATGTAAATTATATATTTATTAATTTTGAATTTTTAATATCTTAACTTTGTATGGGTTATCAATATTTCTAACTTCAACTATTGATTTAACAGTCTTACCTAAAATAGCTTGAGCTAATGGTGATTGGTTAGAAATCTTGTTGTTATCAGGGTCAGCCTCTACTTCACCAACAATCTCATAGGTTACTTCTTCATCATCTGATAAATCTAAAAGTTTAACTTTAGATCCAACTTTAACTTTTTCATTTTCATCATTATTTTTGTTTTCAGAGATTAATTCATAATTAGCTAAGATATCCTTGATTTCTTGAATTCTTTTTTCAATTTCGCCCTGTTCATTTTTTGCTGCAGCATAGTCAGCATTTTCACTAAGGTCACCTTGTTCACGAGCTTCTTGGATAGTTTTAATAATAGCTGGACGTTTTTCATCAATTAATTCTCTAAGTTCAGCATTAAGTCTATTTACACCTTCTTTTGTTAGAAGATTTTTTTGATTTATATTTTCATTCGCCATAATTTTAAAATCTTTTATACTATATCATTATAAAAAACATTTTGCTAAATATTTCAAACTATATAATAGTTCCATAAATATGAAAAATATTGTCAATATCAAGGATATCATTTCTAAATTAAAAATCCAAGGTCTTAAGATTGATGATAAAAAAATGTTTAATGAATATTTGCAAAGTGTTAATTACAACTTGTTAATAGGTAATTTTAGTCGATTTTTTTACAATGAACAAAATCCTAGAAAATATGATAGAGATGCTTCATTTTCTCAAATTGTAGCTCTTTATAATTTTGATAATGAAATATCATATAAACTACTTTATTATGTTTTTAAAATTGAAAGAAAACTTAATACATTATTGGCTTATACAATTATCAATGAATACAAAATACAGGATCGTTGTTTGTTTAGATTAAACAATAGTATTTTGAAAAATAAAATTTTTAAAAATTATGTAATTGCAATTCCATATTGTACATATGATAATTTTATTTATCTTTTAACAAAGTATTGTTCAACTAATGAATCAACTAAAATTTATAAGAATAAAAAAGCAACATCAATTGAAAAAATATGAAGAGATTTACCACTTGATGTTATGTGTTTATCATGGAGTTTTTCAACAACACTTAATGTATTAATGTCATTAGATGATGATGTCATAAGCAAAATTGTTTATAATTTTGATCCAATTATTAAATCAAACTCTAGTTTAATTGATTTTATCAAAAATGTAATTCATATAAGAAATATGATTTCACACAATTATGTTGTATTCAATGCAGAAGTTAAATACCAATCACTTGAACTTAATAATCTATACAAAAACATTTTTAACAAAGAAGTCGAAGATATTGACTTTCAATGTTTAATTGAATTGATTCAATACTTTACTCAAGATGATAACTTATATGATTATGTAAAAAACAAGTTTAATGAATTAAAGATTAGTGATAAATTTAAAAAAAGAATTATTTCAAAGTTTTCTAAGTAACTAATTTAATTACCTAAATTAACATACAAACATATAATATGTTTATATGAAAAAAATAGTTGGAAGCAATAGTAGATTTAGAGAGTTAAAAGAAATAATTAAAAATTCATATTCACCATATTCAAGATTTGCAACAGCAGCAATTGTACACACTGATAGAGGTGATTTTAAAGGTGTTAATGTTGAAAATGTAAGTTTTGGTACAACAATATGCGCTGAAAGGAATGCTATTTTTAATGCCGTAACTAACAAAGCCAAAAAATTTTATAGTTTAGATTTATTATCAAATTCACCATCTAAAGATTTAATTCCCTGTGGAATTTGCTTACAAGTTATGAGCGAATTTTTTACTCCAAATGTTGTCATAACTGTTTACAATGTAAAAGGTGAAACTAAAAAATATAAATTTAGAGATTTGATGGGTATTACTATTAAGAAAAAAATAATTTATGGCTTTAGTAAATAAAATTTATGAATCATGAAAGAAAAATAAGTTTCTTCCTAAAGATTTAAAAGATGATTTAAATAAACTTAATAAAAAAGAAATTGATGCATTTTTTGATTCTAAAAAAATGCGATTTGGTACAGCCGGTATTCGTGGGATTATGGGAGCTGGTACCCATAAGATGAATATCTTTACTTATCAACAAATGGCTGAGGGATATGCAAAATATATTATCAAATATTTTCCTAAACATCCATCAGTAGTTATTGGTCATGATAATCGAATGAATTCTGATATTTTTTCTATAACTTGTGCTAATGTATTAACTAGTTTTGGAATAAAAGTTTATCTTTTTAAAAATAATCATTTAACTCCTACTCCAATAATTTCATTTGCTATTAGGTACCTAAAAGCAAATGGTGGAATTATTATTACTGCTAGTCATAACCCTAAAGAATACAATGGATTTAAAGCTTATAACCCTGATGGTGGTCAAATCTTGCCTAATGTTGCAAATGAGATTGAAAAATTAATGCCACAACCTGCAAGTATTTTAAGCAATATTTACATTGGCAATAAGAAACTTATTTTTGAGATTAATGATAAAATTATTGATATTTATTTTCAACAAGCTAAAAAAGCAATTGTTAAAAATAAGATTATTAATATTAAAAAGACTGAACCAATTATTTTAACTACTCATCATGGTACAGCAAGCAAGTATTTACCTAAGTTTTTAAAAATGCTTAACTTCAATGTTTTTCCTGTAAAAGAACAATGCTTTGTAAATGATAAATTTATTAATTCTTCAAGTTCTAATCCAGAATATTTTGATTCATTTAATCTAAGTATAAAACTTGCTAATAAATTAAAATCTAAGTTTTTAATTGGTGTTGATCCTGATGCTGATCGAATGGCTGTTATGATCAAGCATAAAAATGTTTGAAGATTGATAACTGGTAACCAAATGGGAATAATCTTTACACATTATTTACTAAATAATCGTAGATATAAACATAAACCATTTATTGTAAGTAGCTATGTATCAACAAATTATATTGATATGATTGCTAAAAAATTTAAAACTTATGTAACACGAACTGGTACAGGATTTAAATGAATGGGTAATTATGTAAGTTTACATGATAGTAGTGAGAGTTTTGTTGTTGCTTTTGAAGAAGCAATAGGTGCATTATGTACCAATATTAATCGTGATAAAGATTCTTTTACTGCTAGTGCATTAGTTTTAGAAATTAATTATTTCTGTAAGCAAAAAAAAATGGATCTTATTGATTATTTAGAAAAAATTATTTTTAAAGAATATGGAATATGATTTGGTAAAACTGATTCATTTGTAATTAAGGATTTAGATTGAAAAAATATTGTTGAAATGAAAATGAAATATTTTAAAAATTACCCTAAAAAAACTATTGGTAGTTATAAAATTAGAAAAGTTATTTTTAATAAAGTTGGTGATTGTTTAGAATGATGATTAAATGGTAAATCATGAATAAAATTTCGTAAATCAGGAACTGAACCTAAGATGAAAGTTTATTATGAGTTATATGATAAACCATTAGTTAGTCTAGAAAAAGATTATCAATCATTACATAAATTTTTTGCAAATATTATTGAAAAATAAAATACAAAGTAATTTATTTAATTTTTAACTTTATTGTGATTGCTGTTAAAATTGTAAAAAATACTCCAATATATAAACTTTGAAAATAGCATTTTCAAGTAAATAAATCAATAGTAACATTTAAAAAATTACATGCAATAATAACATTAGTTATAAATCAACATAAATATTTTTGAATTGGATAGATTCATTTGATTAAGAAAATTAAAAGTAATATTACAAAAAAGACATTGATAAAAAAATTAAATAATAATGAGTTGATGATTGCAAATAAACTTATTCCATTGTTAATTTTTGATATAAATGGCAAAGAAATAATTGCACATAAAAAACAAATTAATATTTGATTAATAAAGAAATTTTTAATTTTATATGAAAGAACATAAATTACACAGAACGTACATAAGTATGATAAATTAAAGCTTGTGTCATTTATTACATTAGGATAAATAATCACAGAAAATATTCCTGCACAAGCTGTTTTTGTATATGGATTTTTGTTCTTATGAAATAAATAACCAAAGATACTACTTATTAGGATTCTTGATGCACCTATTGAAAAATTTAATAAATATGTATAAAATAAAACAAAAAACAAACTAACAATTTCACCAATAATTTTAGGCTTGGATAAAATTTTCTTGATTACTTTTTTTACAATATTTAAATGAAAACCACTAATTACAATTAAATATGCAATTGATAAATTGCAAACCATTTTATAAATGTCATATGAATAGTTATCTTTTTTATTAAAGATAAATAAACTAATAATGCTTGATGTTTCTATGTCATATGAATCTTTAACATAATTTATTAATTTATCTCTAATTGATAATTTAAATATACTATTAATTCAATTGGATAAATGATCGAAGCAATTAAAATCTTTAATTATCAAATTTAATCCTAAAGGGATGAAACTTAAAACGAAATATCAAATAACATGTGATATTTTCTCTTTTGTCAAATAGATATATACTATTGGTATCATATATAAAAATACAAACCAATAGCTTATTAGAAAAATTGATAAAACTATGTAAACAAAGATAAAAATTAATAAATAATCAATATTTATATTCTTCTTATATGTTCTCACATAAATTAAAAATGAAAAAAATTATTTTTTATTGCTTTTTTTTACTTCAATTGAAGTAATTGCATTCTTATCTTTCTGTTTTTTATATGTATCAAGAATTTGATTGGATTGTTTATTTATTTTATCAGCAGCTTGTTTTTCACTTTTAAGATCATTAATATATTGGGTTATGTATGTTGAATTTTTAACCAAATGTTTAACAATAAAATTGCAAACAAAGAATGAAATTACAAGAGAAATAATAAAAATAAACATTCTTAATAAATATCATCATGATTCATTTTCATTTCAATAATCAATAAGGGCTGAGATAATAAATATAAATGAAGCAACCCCTGTAGATAAATTAAATGGTAATACATCTCATCAAACAAGTTTAAATAATCTTAATATAAATGTAATTAATATGCATAAAACCAACCCACTAAATAGATATATGAATAATAAAGGATTAGCAAAAGCACCTAGTGTATTATGAATAATGATGTTTGTATCTAAACGTTTATTTAATTCTAATGTTGTTACTCCATATTTTTCATATTTAGATACTAACCAATCAATATTATTGTAAGTTACTTTACCAGATCATAAAACACCATTTTTAGCAACAATATAATCAACATCCAATAAATCAAGTTCACCTATTAGGATTAAAATGATTAAAAAAATAATAATGGTTAATACAACCAATAATGTTATTTTTCAAGGTTTAGTTTTAATAGAAAAATATTTAGACATTGTTTATAATTTCATTAATTATCTTATTAATATTAGTTCTAATTTAATAACATATCATTCTATTCTTTGAAGTTATTCTTATTAGAAATATTATAAGAAACAAATTTTATTAATTAGTTCATTAATGTTTTCATATTTGTTAGTAACTTGAACAAAACTTGCTCCTTCTATATCACCTAGATCAGTTGTGTTGAATATATTAATGTTTTTTTGATTTTTGGTAATAAATGAAACGTAGATACCAATTTAATTTTATTACAAATTTTAAATTTGCTTTTAATAGTTTGTATTATTAATTTATTTAGTTTTTCACTTGTTTTAAAAAAACAATTGTTTATGAGACAATTGGTTTATTTTATATTTAAACAAGTAGTATCAACATCTGAATAATATCCTTTCCTATACAATACATAAATTTTGTTTAGATATTTTATTTTTGTATAACTAGAAGTTCTATACTAACAACATTTTAATTTACATTGTTTTTATTAATTGGTATTTTTTATTTTAAAGTTACAATAAATGTTAAATTCATATTAATATTTTTCTTTAATTTCTTTATATAGTTTACTAAATCCTTTATTTAAATTATTTTTAACTAATTTCAAATAAGCAATACGATTCGATATATCTTGTTTGGTGCGTGAAGGTTCTAATTTATCAGCACAATAAATAATTTTTGCTAATTTTGAACAATTATTGTGTGGTAGAACATGTTCACTTATAGCATTTAATATTTCTTTATCTGTAACATTAAAATGTTTGCTTGCATATACTGCTGAAGCTATTCCATGTAAAGTGTGAATAGTAGGATAATAGTTTTTATCATAGTGTTTTATTAATTTTAATGTTTTATGTTTGCTAAATTCTTTAGCAATATCATGATACATAGCAGCATAATATACTTTAGTTAAATTTGGATACTTAATAGCCTTTGCTATTTGTAATGCTGTATCTTTAACTCTTAATGTATGTAAATATCTAGATTTACTCATCATATTTTTAATTTGAATATTTACATACATTTTATGTTCTTTAATGTAATTAAGAATTTTTTTGTCCAAATATTTTTTATTAGGTTCAATTCTTAATTCTTGACTTGAAATTTCAATTGGTTTCATATTGATGACAATAAAGTATTTATCATTTGTTCTAACTTGTTTACTTGTTCTATTACCAACAATTACATTAACATTTTTAATTATGTAGTTTCAGTTCTTTCATTTTTTAAAATCATAGAAATGATCTGAACCAATTAGTAAATATAAATTAGATTTAGGAAATTGAGTTTTAAAATATTTAATAGTCTTATATGTATAAGAAACTTGATTTTTAAATGTTTTAATTTCTCAATCACTAATAATTACATTTTTAATTTTCCCGAAGGCAATTTTACACATTTCTAATCGGTTTTTAGAAAGTGAAAAATTATTATGATTTTTTAATGGTGGAATTGAATTAGGAATAATATAAATTTTATTTGGTTTAATTTTTTTAATTGCTTGCTTTAATAAATAAGTATGACCTGTATGAACAGGATCAAAACAACCACCATAAATTAAAATTCTTGCATTTTTACTTGTCATCATTATCAATATCAAATAAGGTTTTAGGCATTTTTTCTACCTCATTGTTTTCTTGCTTGATTGGTTTATTTGCAACATGAGAATTAGTTTGATTATTATTCTCATTAAAATTGAATATAGTTGCTAAATTAATTTTTGATGAAGTTATTCTACTAATCCGTGTATCACGATCACCTAAAGGAATTTCTCCTGGGTTAATGAATTCTAAATTATTTGAATCATCAACATATTGAATTACATCATTTTTTTTAGTTAAATAGATATTTGTAATATATGAAATATTTGATTTTGGTTGATTTACTAAGCTCACACCTTTACTTGGTCGGTTTTGAATTGGTAAGTCAGTTGTATGAATACGTTTCATACCATTTTGTGAAACAAACAAAATTGTATCATTAGTATTTGAATCATAATAATTAACAATACCTGCAATTTCAGCATCTGACATCATATTCATAGCTTTTACACCACTAGCATTTTTTGATACTAATGAAATTTGATTTTGTTTTGTTGCATAACCATATCCTAAATTGTTGATAATACCTATATTAATATCATCAAATTCATTTGGCAATACTAAACAACCAACAAGTTTATCATCATTTAGTTGCATTATTCTTGAACTCTTAGTTAATCTTGAAATACCTAAATCTTTTACAAGAGTTCTTTTAATCATACCTTTAGCAGTAGCTAAAACTAAACATCGTGGATCATTGATATTATTATCATAATTAAATCCACCAATAATTTTCTCATCTGGAGAAATGTTAATTAAAGTATTAACATGAATACCAATATCTTTCCATTTAACTTGTTCAATTTTAAAAGTCGGAATACTAATAAAATTACCATAAGAAGTAATTAATATAGTTTTATCTCTTTGATTAGAAATAAATTGACATACTGGTATATCACCAGCTTTAATTTTGATTGTTTCATATTCAACATTTGAATATGTTTGTAATGAAATAGATTTTAAATATCCATCATGTGTACAAATAAGAACCATTTTACGATCATCAATTGTATCACTTTCATCAATTTGAATTTTTTCATTTTCATGAGAAATAGTACTTTTACGCGGATATCCAAATTCTTTTTTATAGTTTCTTAATTGATTTTTGATGTAATTATTCCTATATTGTTTATTTTCAATTAATAATTTAAATTGTTCAATATCAGCAATTAGTTGATTTAACTCTTCCTTTAATGATGAAACATCTGTATTAGATAAACAATATAAACGTAAGTTTACAATTGCTTCAGCTTGAATATTTGTAAATGATAAACGATCGATTATTGATTGTTTAGCATCCTCTTTATTATTTGCATGTCTAACAATTTCAACTACATCATCAATAATACGAATAGCTTTAATTAAACCTTCAACAATTTCTTTTCTTTTTAATGATTTTTCTAAATCGTATTTGCTAGCAGCAACTATTATTTGATTAATGTGTGTAATAAATGAATCTAATGCATTCAAAATTGAGAATTGTAGGGGTTTATGATTATCAATTGCTACCATGTTCATGGTATAAGAGATTTGCATTTCAGTTTCCTTATAAATGATATTTTTCATTAGTTCAAAATTTTTCCCATTAGCAAGTTCCAGAATAATTCTTACACCATTTTTATCAGTTTCATCTCTAACTTCTTTAATATTTAAAACATCATATTTTTCTTTTAGTTCATCAAGTTGTCTAACAATTAATGATTTATTAGTTTCATATGGGATTGATGTAATTACAGCAGTTTTTGCATTTAGTAATTCAATTTCACCACGAATATTAATTTTTCCTTTACCTGTTGTATAAGCATCAACAATTCCCTGAGGATTTAAAATAATTCCTCCAGTAGGAAAATCAGGCCCAGGCATATCATTTAAAATTGATTTTAAAAAGCAATTAGGAGAATCAATTCTTGTAATAATTGCTTCAATTACTTCTGAAAGATTAAATGTTGGAATGTTAGTTGCATATCCTGCAGCAATTCCATTAGCGCCATTAATTAATAAATTAGGTAATAATGTTGGTAAAACAACTGGTTCTTGTTCACTATCATCAAAGTTGTTGATGAATTGTACTGTATTTTTTTCCAAATTTTCGGTCATCGTTTGACCAAATTTAGATAATCGACATTCTGTATAACGCATTGCAGCCGCGCCATCACCATCAATTGAACCATTATTACCATGCATATCAAGTAAAGTAATATTATTTTTTCATGATTGACTCATTCTTACCATAGCTTCATAGATTGATGAATCACCATGTGGATGGTATTTACCAATTACTTCACCAACAGTTCTAGCAGATTTTTTGTGTGGTTGATCATAAAATAAATGTAAATTATTCATCGCATAAATAATTCTTCTTTGAACTGGTTTTAATCCATCACGGATATCTGGAAGCGCACGATCTTGAATAATGTATTTGGCATACTTGCCAAAGTCATCAGACATGACATTTTCAAGAGTTAATTTTAAATATTCTTTTTTATCATTAGTGCTCATAATACTTTAAAAATTATTGTTGATCAAGCATATTGAAATCAACATTTTCATTAATTCATTTTTTTCGTGCAGCTGCATTATCACCCATAAGAATTGAAACTTGCTTTTCTGCTAAAGCAGCATCTTCAATTGTAACTTTAATGAACTTGCGGTTATTTGGGTTCATAGTGGTCTCTCATAATTGGTCCGCATTCATTTCACCAAGCCCTTTATATCTTTGAACATCATATGATTTAAATTGTTTTTTATTTTTAGCTAACTCTTGTTCATCTCATGCATAAAGAATTTTTCTTGTTGTTTTATCAGTTACACGATACAAAGGGCTTAAAGCTATATAAATATGTCCATGTTCGATCAATGGTTTCATGTAGCGGTAAAAGAATGTTAATAATAGGATTTGAATATGTGCACCATCAACATCAGCATCAGTCATGATAACAACTTTGTCATATTTTAAGTTTGAAATATCAAATTCAGGAGTAATACCTGTACCCAAACATGAAATAAGTGTACAAATCTCTTCATTATTTAATAAATCTCTAATTGAAGCTTTTTCAACATTTAAAACTTTTCCACGTAATGGTAAAATTGCTTGATGTTTCTTATCTCGTGCTAATTTAGCACTTCCACCAGCTGAATCGCCCTCAACAATAAATAATTCATTTAAATTTGGTGTTTTTGATTGAGCTGGAGTTAATTTACCTGACAATAATAATGTTTGCTTATTTGTATTTTTTAATTTTTTTACATCTTCCCTTGCTTTTTTTGCTGCAATTCTTGAATCACGGGAAACAATAGCTTTTTTAATAATAGTATCACTGTCTTTTTTATTTTCTTTTAATCAAAAACTAAATTGATCGCCGAAACATTTTTTAACTGCAGTAGATGCTTCTTGAGTAAATAATTTATTTTTTGTTTGTCCTTCATAAGCAATAATCTTTTCTGGAACACGAACTGAAATTACAGCTGTTAAACCTTCACGAACATCATCACCTTCAAAATTCTTATCTTTATCTTTTAATAATTTATTTTTACGTGCATAATCATTAATACATTCAGTTAATGCAGATTTAAATCCGCTTTCATGACTACCACCTTCAATTGTTTTAATTGAGTTTGCAAATGAAACAATAATCTCAGAATTACTTGTTGTATATTGTAGAGCAACTTCAACTTCAATTTTATCAGAACTTTTTCCTTTAAAAAAACATGGTTTAGAAATTGGAGTTTTAGATTCATTAATATAGGTTACATATTCAAGTAATCCCTTATCTGATTTAAATTCTATATGTTCATCAGTAATTGAATTATTAAATTCAATAGTAAGTCCTTGGTATAAATAACTTGATTCTCGAATTCGTTCTTTAATTTTTTCAGCATTGAAATTTGTCGTTGAAAAAATATTTGGATCTGGTTTAAATTTAACAGTAGTACCTGTTCTATTAGTAGAACCAACCATATGAGATTTATTAACTATTTGACCACCATTTTTATATTCAGATTCATAAATTTTTCCATTATATTTAACTGAAACTTTCATTCATTCACTTAAAGCATTTACAACACTAGCACCTACTCCATGCAAACCACCAGAAGTTTTATATGCACTATTGTCAAATTTACCACCTGCATGTAATACTGTAAATACAGTATCAATAGTTGATAATTTAGTTTGTGAATTTATTCCTGTTGGAATACCACGACCATTATCTTCAATAGTAATTGATTGATCTTTATTGATAGTTAGTTTAATAAAATCACAATTACCTGAAATAACTTCATCAATAGCATTATCAAATATTTCCCAAATTAAATGGTGTAATCCATAACTATCAGTTGAACCAATATACATTCCAGGTCGTTTACGAACTGGTTCTAATCCCGTTAAAACTTTTATATCACTGTCTTTATACTGATTAGGCATAACTTACTAATCATTATACTAATATATAATATTAGAGTAAAAATGGTAACCAACATTAACAATAGGCAAAAATTATTTAGATGTAAGCAATTTTTAATTCAAAATTTTAATAAAAAAAATAATTTATTAAGGCTGATATTTTTTGCTATTGCAGCAGCAATAGTTATTGCTTGTGCATGGCCTATGCATGTATTTGCAATGAATGCAGCAAGTTCTCATTATGGTAATGGTTTAATTCAAATTGATATTGCATTAAATGATGGTATTTCATTTTCAATTTTAAGTGGTAATCCAGTCGCTATATATTGTTTACAAGCAACAATAATTTTAATTATTTTAGGATGTTTATTGCTTTGTGTAAAGTGATATTACATATTAACTCTTGGATTAGCTGAAACAGGAGCATTATTTAATTTTTTTGACCGTATGGTTCCAAAAACACCTATTAGTTTATCATATGCTAAGTCATGTGTATTAGATTATTTCCATTTTAGTTTTGGTAGAACATCATTTAATTTTCCAGATGTATTTATTTTAATTGGAATAATTACAGCTACTTTAATCAGTGTAGTTGTAACAATAATTAATAATATGAATGAATCAAAATCTAATAAAATAGATAAAATGGGTATAAGTGAATCTGAACTAAAAGTTATATTTGAAGATGATAACTATATTATTGTGAACAAACCTAAAGGAATGTTAGTACATGCTACTAAATATGAAGATAAAAATACTGTAGTTGATTTTTTGCGTCCAAGAATTAAAGTTCAAGAATTTGAAGATACACTTCGTCCTGGAATTATTCAAAGACTTGATCGTGATACTAATGGTTTAATGGTTGTTGCTAAAAATAAAAAAACATCTAATGAATTAATTAAACAAATTAATGAAAACATTTTAATCAAAAAATATTATGCACTTGTGCATAATGATTTTAAAGATAATGAACTAATTATTAAAGCGCCAATTATTAGATCAAATAGTAATACTACTAAAATGATTGTTAGTGACAATCCAAAAGCAAAAGATGCAATCACAGAAGTAAAAGTCATTGAACATTATAAAACTGCTAGCTTAGTAGAATGTAAATTATTAACTGGTAGAACCCATCAAATTCGTGTACATATGAATTACATTAATCATCCTATTTTTAATGACCCATTATATGGTCATGATGATGGTTATGAAAATTATGGTCAATTTTTAACATCATATTACTTAGAATTTATAAGCCCAACTACAAATCAAGTTGTAAAATACACAATAGAATTGGATCAAACATTTAATAAATTAATAAAACGCTTGAAATTAAATTAATATGAAACTTTTTATTGACACAACACAAAATTATTGTAACATTGCATTAATTAATAGTAGGAATCAAATTTTAGATACCTATCAAGAATTAACTAATAATAATATGACTGATGTTGTTGTTGAAAGAATTAGTTATATTCTTGACAAGAATAAAGTTAGTAAAAATGAAATTGATTCTATTTATTTTTTAATTGGTCCTGGAAGTTTTACAGGATGTCGAGTAGGGTATATTATTGTAAACACATGAGCAAATATAAAACATATTAAAATTTATACAATGGATTCATTACTATTTCAAACAAATAATGGAACTGGAATTAGCATTATAGATGCTAAAAGTAATAAAAAATTTATTGGTATCTATGATAAATACAAAATAATTATTAAACCTAAAATTGTTCTTAATAAAGATGCTAATATTTTATGTAATAGATTCAAAAAATATCATATTTTTAATGACTATAGAAATATTGATTTTTTTGAGAGATTAGAACAACATTTAAATAAGTTTAATAGTATTAAAGATTTAAATAAACTTGAACCTTTATATTTGAAAAATCCTGTAGAATAATATGAAAAAAAAGTTAACTGGTAAATTAAATAAAAATATTAATGATTCAACTAAGAAAATATTAGTTGTTGATCCATCATATAAGTATAAGAGATATTGAAGATTAATCAATAATTACTTTTATTGTGCAATTTCCATATCTTTTATTTTATTTTTAAATATATCAATATTTAGTCTAATTCAAAAAAACTTAGATGTTGTGAAAATTTTAGGAATGGTTTTTGGATTTTTATCATTAGGATTATTAACTGTTGCATGAATTCTAATAATATTTTTTAATGGACCAATTAAATATACTAATCAATCACAAAATAAATTAAAAAAATTATATGAAAAACAAAATAAATTAATGATTTCTTATCGGATTATTTTCTTTTCGTTAACAATAATTCCAACATTCATGTTAATATTTGCTACAAATATTATTGATCTGTATTTTATTGAATGTATATTCACCATCTATCTTGCTTTAAGTTTATTTACCATTTTAGCAATTATTGTAATTTTTATTTATATCAATTACTTAAAAAATAAAAAAACAATGTATGAATCTATTTAAAGATTAATCTCTTTTGATGAATTCTTTTTAAAAATGTTATTATAAATTTCACTATATTTTTCAACTAAATGGAATCTAATTTTATTTTTTACTTCTTCAGGGACATCCTTTAAAAATCTTTCATCAGATTTTGGAATAAAAATTTCATTTACACCACCTCTAAAGGCTGAAATAATTTTTTCTTTTATACCACCTATTATTAATACTTTACCTCGTAAAGTAATTTCCCCAGTCATAGCAATATTTGAAGGAACACTACGTTTTGTTAAAGCTGAAATGACAGCAGTTGTCAATGTTACTCCAGCACTTGGACCATCTTTAGGTATTCCACCTTGAGGAACATGGATATGAATATCTTTATTTTTAAAATTAAAATTCTTTAACCCATATTTATCAGCATTAGCTTTAACATAACCAATAGCAACAGTTGCAGATTCTTTCATTGTTTCCTTTAAATTTCCAGTAATAATGATCTGACCTTTGCCATCAAAGCATGTTACTTCAATGGGTAATAAATCTCCTCCAGCTGTAGTATATGCCATACCATTAACAATACCTGGGATACTATCTTTTTCTCTAACATTGTAATCATAAATTTCTTTGTCAAGATATTTTCTCACAGCTTCAATATTAATAGTTTGAGTTTTAATTTCTTTATGTAATTGTTTAACAATGAATTTGCGAGCAATTTTATTAATTAATCGTTCAAGTTCACGAACACCAGCTTCTTTTGTGTAACGACTAATAATGTATGAAATGGCTTCATCTTCAAATTTTAGTTCACTATCAGTTAAAGTAGTTTGTTTATAAATTTTAGGAATTAAATAATTTTTAGCAATTTGTAATTTTTCTCTTTCAGTATATGAAGTTAACTCAATAATTTCTAATCTATCATATAATGGTTCAGGTATTTGCTCTGCATAATTAGCAGTAGCAACAAACATCACTTTTGATAAGTCATATGGTTCTTCAATATAATTGTCAATAAAACTTGTATTTTGTTCAGGATCTAATACTTCAAGTAATGCACTTGCTGGATCACCGTGAAGATTATCATTTGTCATTTTATCTAATTCATCTAATAAGAATAGTGGATTAACTACTTCAGCATTTTTCATACCTTTGATGATTCTTCCAGGCATAGAACCTAAATAGGTTTTTCTGTGTCCTCTAATTTCTGATTCATCATGAACTCCACCAAGAGACATCTTAACAAACTTTTTACCAAGAGCATCAGCAATAGATTTTGCTAATGTTGATTTACCAACTCCAGGAGGTCCAACTAAACAAATTATTGGTGATTTAGAATTAGGAGATTTTGTTCTTACAGCTAAATATTCAACAATTCTTTCTTTAACTTTTTCTAAACCATAATGAGTTTTATTTAATGTATTTTCCACATTAGTAATGTCATTTTTATCTTGTGTGTGTTGTCAATAAGGAAGGTTCAATAATCAATCAAGATAGCTTCTTGTAATTGAATTTTCTTGTGGGTTCATTGTAGATTCCATACGTGAAATTTCTTCAAATGCACGTTTTTTGACATTTTCAGGATAAGGTGAAGTATTAACCTTATTCTTAAGATTTTTAATATCATTTTCAGTTGAAGAAATTTGGCCTAATTCTTCTTTAATTGCCCCTAATTTTTGGCGTAAATAAAACTCTTTTTGTTGCTTGCTTAATTCTTGATTAATTTTACTATTAATTTTATTTTCAATATCAATAGCATCATCTGGATTTGCAACAACACTACAAATAGTTTCAATTCTATCAACCAAACTAGTTTGTTCAATAATTGCTTGAGCTTTTTTAAAACTCATTGGAATTATATTAGCAAGTTGATCAACTAATTTACATGGATGACATGAAGAATTTAACATTTTTTTCAATTCAGCAGAATGTTGTTGTTTCACATATTTAAGTAACAAGCTTGACATTAATTCAAACTTTTCTTTAATGATTTTTGTATTAATTCTTTCTTCTTTGATAATTTCAGCATCAGTGACAACATAATTGTTTTTTTCAACAAATTTTCTTGTAATAATACGATTTAAACCTTTTAAAACAACATTATATTCATCCTCTTTTACTTTTTTAAATTCAACTATTTCACATAATGTACCATTGCAATATATTTGGTTTAAATTTGGTTCATCAGTATTAGGGTCTTTTTGTGAAAACACATATATTTGTTTGTTAGCATTATTGGCAGCCACTATAGCATTTATTGATTTTTTACGACCAACAATTAATTTTTTCTTAGTATTTGGAAATACAACTGTTCCTCTTGTTATCAATACTGGATTATTCATGCTGACTCCTTAAAGTTTATCTTAAAATACATCTCTCATTAGCACATTATATCATAGAGTGCTAATTTTTTTAAAAAATGTAATTTGGTGTCTCAAATAAATTATCATTTATATAATAAAGTGCAAAATATAAAATTGAAGGTTAGAAAATGATAAAAATTGCAATTAATGGTTTTGGACGTATCGGAAGATTAGTGTTCAAAGAACTTTACAGTAATAAAAATGTACAAATTGTTGCTATAAACGATTTGACAGACGCTAAAACACTAGCACATTTATTAAAATATGACTCAGCACATGGAATGTTTAAAGCAAATATTTCTGCTGATACAAAGAATAATATTATTATTGGATCAAAGAAATTTTCAGTTTATGCTGAAAAAGATCCAACATTATTACCATGGAAAAAATTAGGTGTTGATTTAGTTGTTGAATCAACTGGTAGATTTGTAGATAAAGAAGGTGCAAGTAAACATTTAAAAGCAGGGGCTAAGAAAGTTATTATTTCTGCGCCAGCAAAAGGCGAAGGTATTCCAACTATTGTTTATAATGTAAACCATAAAACAATCAAAAAATCTGACAAGATTATTTCAGGTGCATCATGTACAACTAATGGATTAGCACCAGTAATAAAAGTATTGGATGATAAATTTGGAATTGTAAAAGGTATGATGACAACAATTCATGCATATACTGCTGATCAAAGATTACAAGATGCTCCACATCGTGATTTAAGAAGAGCACGTGCAGCTGCTGTAAGTATGGTTCCTACATCAACAGGTGCTGCTAAAGCTATTGGATTAGTATTACCTAAATTAAAAGGTAAATTACATGGTTTAGCTGTTCGTGTTCCTACAATTACAGGCTCTGTAATTGATTTAGTAGTTGAATTAGCAAAATCACCAACAGTTGAGCAAATTAATAAAGCAATGAAAGCTGCTGTTAATGAAACATTAGGATATAATGATGAGGAAATTGTTTCATGTGATATTATTAGTGAAACACATGGTTCAATTTTTGATCCAAAATTGACAATGATGATTGATGTAAAAGGTAAGAAAATGTATAAACTTTTTGCATGATATGATAATGAATCATCATATGTTAATCAATTGGTAAGAACAATTTTATACACTGTTAAATTAAAATAAGAAATGTACGAAAATAAAAAGACCCTAAAGGATTTAGATTTAAACAATAAAAAAGTTATTGTTAGATTTGATTTTAATGTTCCTATTAAAGATGGGGTTGTAACTGACGATAAAAGAATAGTTGCAGCAATTCCGACAATCAAATATTTATTTGATAAGAATTGTTGTATTATTGGTTTAAGTCATTTAAGTCGAATTAAAACTCTTGATGATATTAAATCTAATAAAAAATCATTAGCTCCAGTTGCTAAAAAACTTCAAGAATTATTACCAAATAATAAAGTTATTTTTGAACCATCATTAGATTATTCAACAATCAAACAAAAAGCAAGTCAATTACAATCTGGACAAATTCTTTTATTAGAGAATACAAGATATTATGATGTTGATGGTAAAAACACAGTAGTTAAATTTGAATCCAAAAATAATTCAGATCTTGCTAAGTTTTGAGCAAGTTTAGCTGATTGTTTTGTTAATGATGCATTTGGTACAGTTCATCGTGCCCATGCATCAAATGTTGGTATTGCACAAAACATTAAGGATTCATGCATTGGTTTTCTTATTGAAAAAGAAATTAATTCAATATCACAAGCTATTGAAAACCCAAAACATCCATACATGGCTATTTTAGGTGGTGCTAAAGTAAGCGATAAAATTAAAGTTATTAGTAATCTATTACCTAAAGTTGATAAGATTCTTATTTGTGGTGGTATGGCATATACATTTTTAGCAGCTCAAGGTTATGATGTTGGTAAAAGTATTTGTGAACTAGAAATGTATGATTTTGCAAAAGAGATATTAGAAAAAGGCAAAGATAAAATTTTATTAACAACAGATGCATATTGTAATAATGAATTTGTTGATACTCCTGGTAAATTAATAAACATTCAAGATGGTTTTAAAAATCTTGAAGGTTTAGATATTGGTGAACAAACAATTAAATTATTTGATCAAACTTTAGATAGTGCAAAAACAGTTGTATGAAATGGTCCATGTGGTGTTTTTGAGTTTAAAAATTATCAAAAAGGAACTAATTGTCTTGCTAAGAAATTAGCTGAAATAACAACTAAAGGTTGTTATACATTAATTGGCGGCGGTGATTCAGCAGCTGCTATTAAACAATTAGGTTATAAAGAGGAAGATTATAGTTTTATATCAACTGGTGGTGGTGCTTGTCTATCACTTATAGAAGGATCACCACTTCCGGGTATTGAAGCTATAGCAGATAGGAGATAAATATGAGATATATACAAAAAAGATTCTATGCAAAAGATGAAATGATTAAATCATATGATTTACATCCAGTTGAAAATGTTAATTCTCAACCTAAAAGTAAATTAAAGAAATTTGCAAATTTAAGTAAACCTAAAAAATCAAGAAGTAATATTGATATTAAAGAATTTATTGCTAAACTTTCACGTGGTTTAATGTTACCTGTTGCAATGTTACCTATTGCAGGATTATTTTTAGGAATAGGTAGTGCTATTGTTAACAATGCTCATGGTAACACAGGTTTAGAAATATTTGGAAAAGTATTACAAATTCCTGGTGGTGCTGTATTTGCTAACTTACCAATTTTATTTTGTGTTGCGATTGCTATCGCATTCACGGGTGATGCTGGAACTGCAGGATTATCTGGTGTAGTAGGATGAATTATATTTTGTGCATTACAATCAGTATTTATTATTGAAGTTGATCCTGATACAAAATATCGTTTCTTATTCTATACATTGAATGGTACAGAATATGATGCAATCTTTACAACTAATGTTGGTATCGAATCACTAAATACAAGTGTATTTGGTGGTATTGCTGTTGGTTCAATAGTTGCTATTCTTTATAACAAATTTAAAAATATTAAAATGCCTACATCATTAGGATTTTTCTCAGGTGTAAGATTTATTCCAATTATTACATTTGGTGCAATGATTATTGTGTCATTATTATTTTGTTTAATATGACCACTTATTGGTAAAGGATTATATTGATTTGGTGGTGTATTAAGTAAAACACCATTTGGTCTTAATTCATTGATTTTTGGTTTTGGTGAAAGATCATTAGTTCCATTTGGTTTACACCATGCATTCTATGCACCACTCTGATATACATCAGTTGGTGGTCAATTTAATTTAACTGAA
>CACZNK010000047.1 GCA_902782585.1 uncultured Ureaplasma sp.
AAAACTAAAGTTCTTAAATATAAAGTTGTAAATACCAATATTGATAAAAAGTTTATTGGTAAAAATTTAGATTTAGAAAGAGTTAAAACTAAAGGTGGTCCTGGTAATGACAGGACACCTCCTAAAAAACAAAAATCAACAAGAGATTTGTTGATTGAGTTTATGGGTGAACAAAGAGCATTCAATAAACAACAGTTAGAATTTAATAAGACTATCGTTAATAGACTTGATAGAATAGTTAAAGTTAATAACCTAAAAGAGTAAATGATAAATTTACAAATTATAAGATGTGTATCCTGATTGGATACGTTTTTTATTTATGCATATTATTCATAATATCTTCATTAGATATATTCTTAATATATTCAATACGGTTTTATGGAGTAGATGTTAATACATTTCTATGGTGCTTGTGATATAGCTGATTGTATAGTGTAAGCTTAAAGAATATTACAAATGGTTTAACAATGTGAGTAAATTAGTTTATGATACTAAAGAAAATGGTCTAAATTTAATAACTTAATTTAATCTTTAAAAATTCACATTTCAGGTGTTGGACATTTTTTAAAGGCATTAGCACTAATTTCTATATTTGTTGGGAATTCATAACCCTTTAAAGCAGCAGAACCATAATATGTTCCATAAAATGCCTCTTGACCAATTCTCCTTAAACTTTTTGGGAATACAACTAATTCATCACCATATTTAACATAATTGTCAAAGCAATTTGTGTTATAGAAAGCACGATCACAAATCTCTTCTAAATGATTAACATTTACAAACCTAATTCCTGTAATACTATTTTCACCGTCTGATCAATTAGTTGGGATTTTCTTTACATAATATCATTCATTACCATCATATACAGAATCAGGTATTCGTAATACACCACTACCAGCCAAATACCCATATTCTGAATCACCATTTTCTTTAGAAAATAAGATGAATTCATGATTTGACATAAGTTTCCCTACAACTGCTATTCCACCTCATTTATCCATAAAATCATCATTAACTACTTTTATTGGATCAATTTTTACTGTAATTTCACATGCATCATAAATGTTATCATTTTCATTTGATTTTACTGTAATTTTAGTTTTATATGTATTGCAATCAAGTTTACTATTTAATGTGATATTGCCATCATTATCAACTGTTGCAACATTTGGATTTGATGAAGTCCATATTAAACTTTTATTAGTTGCTACATCTGGATAAACATCTGCATTTAATTTGCTTTTTAATCTATTTTCTTCTAGTTCGTCTTTTACAATGTTAAAATTAAGTTTATTTTTATCAATCTTTACTGCTTCTACTGGATTAATATTTGGTTTTTCATCCACAGGAGTATCATTAGTAACGCAAACTAAACAAATTACTTCTTTTTCACTATAAACTGCTCTGGCAGTAATAGTAGCGGTTCCTACACTATTTGCTGTTACAAGACCATTTTCATCAACAGCAGCGATTGATGGATCTGATGAATTCCATGTTATCAAATCTAAAACAACACCTGTAGTTAATTGTTCTGTTTCTCCTACTTTTAAATCTAATAAGTTTTTACTTAAACTAAAAGATGTTGTAGGACATGGAACAAAAACATCACAACATGAATAACATTCTGAAGCAGTTTTTATCATAATACATGCTTGACCATAAGATTTAGCAGTTACAACACCATTATTATCAACTGTAGCAATATTTGGTTCAAATGAAAGATAGCTTACTGATTTATTAGTAGCATTACTTGGAATAATAGTATGAGTTAATTGAAATGTTTCACCTAGATTTAGTTTAACATTTTTTTGATTAAAGTAAATACTTGTTACATCTATTTCTTCTTTTACTGTAACTTCACAACTTGCTGTTTTACCATCAACTGTTGCTGTAATAGTTGTTCCACCTATACCAATTCCTTTAACTATACCTTCTTCAATGGTAGAACCAATTTCAACAGTAGCAACAGATGTATCTAATGATTCTCAAGTTACAGTTTTATATGCAGCATTTTTTGAAAAAATTTGAGCCTTAATAGTTTTATCCATTCCTATAGTTGTTTCAATTTTTGTTATATCTAATTCAACATTTTCTACATGAGCAATAGTAGCAATAGTTGGACCTTCTTCTTTATTTACACAACTTGTAGTAATAGTTGAAACAAATCCAACTGATGATAGTGGTACTAAAGAAGTAAACAACAACTTGGATAGACTGTTTTTTTTCATATATTATCTATGTACATATTATACATTAACATCATTTTTGTTGCTTATTTTTTATGAAGTATTCCATACTTAATTTCAAAAACACTTGGAATTATAGAAATTGATAGAAAAGTAAATAACATCACAATAGTCATAATTGATCCTAGCATTTCAAGATTTCATTCATTTCTTAAATATTCATGTGACTCACCATTTGGAAGAATAATGTTTCTTCCAATATCTTTAGACCATGAATAAATAATGATCGGATTAGCAAATGATGAAACAAAAATAAATACTAAACCTAAACCAATAATAATTAAGCTTACTCATGCAGAGATAGTAAATCCTCTAGTTGGATTTACCTTAATTTTATGTGTACGGCGATTAATTAATGCACCAGCTATTGGAAATAATATGAATAAAAATACAATTATTGGATTCCAATTTGACATTAAACCAATAAATGAATACAAATTATCTAATTTATGTGTTGAATTATTTAAATCATAACCATTTATTACTTCACAACCTAAAAAGGGCGTTAATTTAGCAGAATTATGATAATCACTAACATCATTATATGCAAATGCACCAATGAATGTTAATATTAAAAATAAACAAACAATAATTATTCCGGAATATATAACCCCAACAAGCGGACAATCATTATTTAATTTGTTTTTATATTTTTTTGGACAAGGTAGATCACCAATTTCAATCAAGTTTTCAAAATACCTTGGATTATAAATTGCAACAATATTAGTGATTCCTAAAATACCAAATGCAATTAAAATTTCAATAATAGCAATTAATCAATGTGGAATCAAATCTAAACCACTAATTTTACCTTGGTTATTGTTTCCTGAACCAATTAATAATGATAACCCAATAAGAACATAAATAATTGAAACAATTAATAATCCAATTAATAATGTTTGAGGAATTTTTTTTGGTTCTTTCATTTCAGAACGCATTCCAGCTGCATTATAAAAACCATCAAAAGCAAAAGTAATTGCAGGTATTGAACCTACAATACCTAATAATCCCCATGTTCTTGTGAGCATTATAAATGTGGTATGTGTTTGAATTACATTTGGTAATAATGATATTTGACCCATTGGTTTATGATTAATTGTAACCACAACAAATCCAGCAATACATGCAAATACTAATGGAATAAATTTAACAGAAGTAATAATTCAATTTTGAATATTACCAACAAATGAACTTATTCCAGAGACAATAAGAAATCATGTAGTAATAGTAAGTGAAATAATTGCAATTAATCATCAAGAAGATTGTCAACCAAATGCATCTTGAAACATCATCATGGTATAGTATGGAGTTATAAAAAAACATAATGGTAAAGATATAAATGCCATATAGTTTTTAGCACATTTGTATAAAAATTTATTACAAAATGTTTTAACTCATCCTATCACACCTAAATTTCTATTATTATCCGCTGAAGAAACTTCAACTAATGCTAATCCCATACAAATAACCCCAATAATTGAGAATACTCAAGAAATTAAGGTTAATAAATAACTACCACCAACATTATTTAAAATTTCACCATTTTTTAGAAATATACCTGCACCTATTGATGAACCAACAACTAATAAAATACTAGAGAAAAAGCCAATTTTTTTCTTTTTTATTTCAGAAGATTGGATTTTAGACTTACAATTTTTTTTATGATTTGACATGGCTTAAAATTTTTAAAATTTCATTAATAAAGTATATATATGTGAATGCAAATTTTCTCACATATTTGTTAAATTTAAATAATTAGCACTCTTTTTGTCAAAGTGCTAATTTTTTTTGTATAATCATATCTTGTAGATATAAAATTAATGAAATTAAGGAGAATAAAAAATGGCAAGTAAAAATGTTATTATTGGTATTGACTTAGGAACTACTAATTCATGTGTGGCTGTTATTGAAGGAGATAAACCACGTGTATTAGAAACACCAGAGGGAAAAAGAACAGTACCAAGTATTGTTTCTTTTAAAAACAATGAATTTGTAGTTGGTGATGCTGCTAAGCGTCAAATGATTACTAATCCTAATACAATTTACTCAATTAAAAGAAAAATGGGTACTAGTGAAAAAGTTAAATTAGGAGATAAAATGTTTACACCTGAAGAAATTTCAGCAAAAATTTTAGCTTATATTAAAAATTATGCTGAGCAAAAATTAGGTCATCCTGTATCAAAAGCAGTTATTACTGTTCCTGCATACTTTAATGATGCTCAAAGAACTGCAACTAAAAATGCGGGTAAAATTGCTGGTTTAGAAGTTGAACGTATTATTAATGAACCAACAGCAGCTGCTTTATCATATGGATTAGATAAATCTAATAAAGCACAAAAAATTCTTGTATGTGACTTAGGTGGTGGTACATTTGATGTATCATTACTTGAAATTGCTGATGGTACTTTTGAAGTATTAGCAACAAGTGGTGATACTTTACTTGGTGGTGATGATTGGGATAACAAAATTATCAATTGAATTATTGATGAAGTTAAAAAAGATCATGGTATCAACTTATCAAATGATAAGATGGCAATGCAAAGATTGAAAGAAGCAGCAGAAAAAGCAAAAATTGACTTATCTGCTCAAAAAGAAACACAAATTTTATTACCTTATTTATCAATGACTAAAGATGGTCCTATTAATGTGGAGAAAACATTAACTCGTGCTACATTTGAAAAACTTTCACAAGATTTATTAGACCGTTGCGAAAAACCAATATTAGATGCCATTAAACAATCTAAATTAGAATTTAAAGATATTAATCAAGTATTACTAGTTGGTGGTAGTAGTCGTATGCCAATGTTTAGAGAATTAATTAAAAAAATTACCAATAAACCATTGAATATGACTATTAACCCTGATGAAGTTGTTGCTATGGGAGCTGCAATCCAAGGTGGAGTATTAACAGGTGATGTAAATGATATTTTATTATTGGATGTAACTCCTTTAACATTATCAATTGAAACTCTAGGTGGTGTAGCTACTCCTTTAATTAAAAGGAATACTACTATTCCTGTGAGTGAATCAAAAATATTCTCAACTGCTGCTGATAATCAGCCTGCTGTTGATATTAATGTTGTTCAAGGTGAAAGACCAATGGCTAAAGATAATAAGTCATTAGGTACATTTACTTTAAGTGGTATTGATCCTGCACCTAAAGGTATTCCACAAATTCAAATTACATTTAATATTGATGCTAATGGTATCATGAATGTAACTGCTAAAGATTTAAAAAACAATAAAGAGGCAAGTATTACTATTAAAGGAAGTACAAATCTAAAAGAAGAAGAAATTAACCGTATGGTTAAAGAAGCTGAAGAGAATAAAGAAAAAGATGCTAAGATTAAAGAACAAACTGAAATTAAATATCGTGCTGAATCATTAATTACTACTTTTGAAAAGTCATTAAATAATGAAAAAGCAAAAAGTTTACCAGAAGAACAAAAGAAAACTGCTCAAAAACAAATTGATGAATTAAAAGATTTGTTAAAAAATGAAAAATGAGATGAACTTAAAAAACGTCTTGATGCATTTGAACAAGTAGCTTCACAATTTTCTAACCAACAAAATAATAACAATAATTCACAAACAGATAATCAATCAAATAATAAAAAGAAATAATAATTATTGCATTTATTATTTTTTAAAAATAGAACTTAGTGAACTGTTATTGATAATTTTCTATAAGGATATATACTACTATTTGGGAAATCTGAACCAAAATTTGAACCATCAATTACTTCAATTTTAATACCAGTTGAATAGGCACTACAATTTGAATTATCCATTGCAAATGAATATATTGATTTTTCAAATTTTCCCTCAAATTTATAAGAACATAAAATTATTACAGTAGAAGTAAATTTTCTACAATTTCACATAAAATTATTGCCAATATATGTAGTGCCATAAGGAAGAGTTATTTTATTATTAAATTGATCACATCAAGCTAAAAAATCATCTCCAATCGAGGTTACACCATCTGGAATTGTTAATTCTTTATTGAAATTTGTACATTCACGTAAAAAATCATCTCCAATCGAGGTTACACCATCTGGAATTGTTAATTGTTGATTAAAACTAGTACATCAACTTAAAAAATAATCTCCAATTGAGGTAATGGAATCAGAAATTGTTATAGGTTGATTAAAATTAGTACATAAAAATAAAAAATAATCTCCAATCGAGGCTACACTATTTGGAATAGTTATTGGTTGATTAAAACTAGTACATCAACTTAAAAAAGAATCTCCAATTGAGGTGATAGTATCCGGAATTGTTAAAGGTTGATTAAAACTAGTACATCTATTTAAAAAATAATCTCCAATTGAGGTGATAGTATCCGGAATTGTTAAAGGTTGATTAAAACTAGAACAAAGAAACAAGAAATCATCTCCAATCGAGGTTACACCATCTGGAATTGTTAATTGTTGATTGAAATTTGTACATTCACGTAAAAAACTATCAGTAATTGTGGTTATAGAATTTGGAATAGTTATTGGTTGATTAAAACTAGTACATCTATTTAAAAAATTATCACCTATTCAAGTTACACATTCATTGATTGTTATTGATTTATTAAAACTACAACATCCACTTAAAAAATAGTCTCCAATCGAGGTTATAGCATCTTGGAATATTATTGGTTGATTAAAGCTAGTGCACCCAGATAAAAAATTATTACCAATTGAAGTTATTGAATTTGGAAATATTATTGGTTGATTAAAGCTAGTGCACCCAGATAAAAAATTATTACCAATGGTATTTATAGGTAAGCCATTATATGTTGTAGGAAAATTAAATGGTATATTGAAGGTACTTGGATCATAATTTGAATTTGTAAAATCTGTTGACATCTCATAAGATTTAGCACCTATAAGTGAACGAAATACTAAAAAATTACAATATATAAGATGTCTATATTCAATTCCATTATCAAAATCTGCAGGTATGATGTCAAAAAAATTAGATAAAGATTGATTTGTAGAATTAATATTTATTCCTAATGTATAACATTTAGCATTTCGATTATGTGTTAAAAAAGCATTATTGTTAATAGAAAAAGCATTAGGACTACAATCAAAATATATTGTGTTTGTATATGAATCATTTTCTTGCATAAAATTGTTACCAATTGAAGTTACATTACTAGGGATTGTTATAGATATATTGAAACTAGAACACCCATATAAGAAGTTATCTCCAATTGAAGATATCCTGATTGGAATTGTTATTAATTGATTGAAATTTTTACAATTACGTAAGAAATTATTAGGAATTTTTGTAATGTTGTTGGAAATGTAAAATTCACTATTAAAAGCACTGCAATTATTTAAAAAATTATCTCCAATTGTTTGTACGCCATTAGGTATTGATAGACTTTTATTAAATGATCAACAACCACTTAAAAAGAATGCACCTATTGATGTTATTGAGTCTGGAATTGTTATTGGTTGATTATAACTAGTACATCCAGCTAAAAAATTATCACCTATAGCATTTACAGTTAAATTATTGTACATTGTAGGAATATTAACATGTAAGTTGAATTCTGTTCGTTCATACATTGAATCTGAAAAATCTGTTCTTACTGTATATCCACCTAGATTATTTCTTTCATACTTAAGAAATGATTGAACTAAGATTAAATTTCTTAAATATATTGCTGAGAAATATGATGGAAATTTTTCATTAAATTCATTTTTAAATAAATCATCAATGATAATTGAAATACCAATTTTATATGAATCAGCATCAATATTTTCTGTAGACAATGTTTCTTCACTACTTACAAAACAACTTATATTACAGTCCATTGTAATTACTGATACATATGAATCATTAGAACACATAAAAGATTTGCCGATTGATGTTATTGATTCTGGAATTGTTATTGGTTGATTAAAACTAGTACAACCATATAAAAAATTATCCCCAATTGAAGTTATATTATTTGGAATTGTTAAAGGTTGATTAAAACTAGTACAACCATATAAAAAATTATCCCCAATACCTTTTACAGGCAAATTGTTGTAAGTTGAAGGGATGTTAAAATATAAATTAAATTCTGTTTGATCATATATTGAATCTGAAAAATTAGTTATTATTAAATATCCATTTTTGATATCATCTCAAACAAAATCAAGAAAATTATTTTTAATGTTATCTTCATTATCATGATTGCATGATGATAAAACACTTATAGGTGAAGTGTAAGACAAAGTAATTATTCCAAGTTTAATCAATGATGATCATTTCATATATATAAATATTATAAAATAATGTGTAAAGTATGAGATTAATGTGCATCAATTATTTTTAGTACTAGTTGCAAAAATAAAATTATTAGTAATTTAATTAGTATTCATGCAGAGGGCAATGAAATTTTAACTTTTTAAATTAGTTAAATAGTGATGAGGTAAAATTAAATATAAAGATTAAAATTATTTAATCTTTATATTTAAAAACTAATAATTCAAATGGATGAAATAGCATGGCTAAAATTCATATTTATTCACTAATAATGTATCAATTTATGGTGATATAATGGCATAAAATTAACAATGGAAACAATTCATCAATAAAAATTTCATATATGTCTTTTTTGCTAATCCATTTATTGATTGCAAAACTCTTAATAAGTGTAAGTGAAGATTCTCCAATTATTGCTTGTTTAAATTTAGTGTTTCAAGGTTGTACATCACTAAAATATGGTTCCGATTTACCACCAAAAACTGCAACTGTATGCTCATAGGTTATGTTTAAAGGTTGAGCAAATGGTGTTGTTGAAGATGGGGTGTGCAACTATGATGGTAGTTATAATCATTAACAAATTAAACAAAATCACCACTAGAATAAAAATTAATTGTCAACATATATTAAATTTCTAAAATATCCACTTGATGAATTTGGGAATGTATTTTCAAATTCTTCTTTATCAATTGATGAATCAAGAAGTATTTTAATACCATTTGTATATGAGTAACAATTTATATCAGTCATTGAAAATGAATAAGTTGGATCTATAAAAACATCAATACTACATTTAATATAAATAGTTGAATAACAATTTTGACAATCAAGCATAAAATTTTTACCAATATACTTAATGGTATTTGGTATTATGATTTGAGTATTATCTAAGCCAAATTTAAGACAATTAGATAAAAAATTATCCCCAATTGAAGTTATATTGTTTGGAATTATTATAGATTGATTAAAATTAGTACACCCAGACATAAAATCGTTACCAATTGTGACAATTTTATTTAAAGAACTTATTGGTTGATTAAAACTAGTACACCCAGACATGAAATTGTCCCCAATTGAGATTATATTATTTGGAATAGTTATTGGTTGATTAAAACTAGTACACTTAGACAAAAAACCATTAGAAATAGTTGTTAGTTTTTCAGGAAAACGTACTGATTTGTTGTAGCTAGTACATTCAGACAAGAAATTGTCACCAATTGAAGTCACATTATCTAAATGATATATTATTTGATTAAAACTAGTACACCCAGACAAAAAATTATTACCAATTGATTTTATGGTACTTGGAAGATCTAATGATGTAAAGCTTGTACACCCAGACATGAAATTATTACCAATTGATTTTATGTTTTTTATATATGGACTATTTGATCCAAGATATGAATCAAAACCAGTACAACCTGCTAAAAAACCATTAGGAATGGATGTTATTGCTTCAGGAAAATCAGTTAATTTATTAAAGCTAGTACATCCAGCTAAAAAATTATCCCCAATTAATGTTATATTATTTAAAAAATCAATTGATTTATTAAAACTAGTACATCCAGCTAAAAAATTATCCCCAATTGAAGTTATATTATTTAGAAAATCCAATGGTAAATCAAAACTAGTACATCCTGATAAAAAACCATTAGGAATGGATGTTATTGCTTTAGGAAGATTTATTTGTTCATTAAAGCTAGTACATCCAGCTAAAAAATTATCCCCAATTGAAGTTATATTATTTGGTATTGATATTGGTAGGTTATAACTAGTACATCCTGATAAAAAACCATTAGGAATAGATATCATGTTTCTTGAAAAATTTATTGTTTGATAAAAACTAGTACATCCAGCTAAAAAATTATCCCCAATTGAAGTTATATTATTTGGAATTGTTAAAGGTTGATTAAAACTGGTACACCCAAGTAAAAAATCACTTCCAATCGAGGTTATATTTCTTAAAAAGTTCATTGGTTGATTAAAACTAGTACACCCAGACAAGAAACAATTAGGAATGGTTGTTATTGCTTCAGGAAGATATATTTGTTGGTTAAATTTAGTACATCCAGACAAAAAACCATAGGCAATTGAAGTTATATTATCTGGAATAGTTATAGTTTGATTAAAACTAGTAGATCCAGACAAGAAATTACTTGAAATTGATGTTAATGTTGATGGAAAACTTACCGATTGATTAAATTTAGTACACCCAGACAAAAAACCATTTCCAATTGAAGTGATATTACAAGGAAGTGATATTGTAGCATTAAAACTAGTACAACCATATAAAAAATTATCTCCAATTGAAGTTATACTTTCTGGAAAATTTATTATCTGATTAAAACTAGAACACTTAGACAAAAAACCATCTCCAATCGAAGTTATTTGATCTGAAATAGTTATTGGTTGATTAAATTTAGTACACCTAGATAAAAAACCATCACCTATTCTAGAGATTTTTACAAGGTTATGAGTAATTGGAATATTAACCCTTTGATTGAAACTAATTGATTCAATAGTATCTGAGGTATTAATTTCATATGTGTTATCATCAAGCAATGTAAATTTATAGATTAAACTATTATAAGTGCACAACTTATAAATTTCACTTTTTATTTCTAATTCTCCAAATGTAGCAACAACTTGAAAATTAAATATATTTGCAACAACATTTTCATTCCATGATACAAAACCATATTTATCAATATCAAAAATTGAATATCCAAATGAATTTATACTAAATTTATATTGATCATAGGGAATGGTTGTGTCAGAAAATTTATCATATAAAAATCAATTTGATTTAGATCTTGGTACTTCATATGAAGCTGAATCATAACAAATAGTATTGTTTTCAATGATTGATGAATATTTTAGTTGAAGATCATAGGTTGATACAATAAATTTGAATGGTTTTATAATGTAATAACTCCTGTAATAACACTCAATTGTTAAATCATAATTCCCTACAGGAATATTGTCACTTCATGAAATAAAACCATTTTCTTGAATACTTATACCATCAGGAGTATCATCATTATGTTGTAAATCCCATTTAACTTTTAAGTTAGGAATAACAGTTTTATTATTTTTTATGAGTTTACAATAATTTTTTGAGATATTTGATTCATTAAATTTTGCAATAACTTTTTCATCAAAATCGATCTTAAATTTAATATTGTTGTTAGAAGAACAAGAAGTCAACAATACACTTGGTATTGTTGCATTTAAAACTAATGCACTAGACATCAAAAAAAATGTTTTCAATATTCTAGATATTCTAAAATTCCTCATATGTATATATTATATATGATTGAATATAAACAACATATTCGCTACATAAATTCAATTCCACTTTTTTTGATTTAAATGTAAATAAGTTATAATATTTTAAGTAAATGATAATTTTCAACTTTTTTAAAAAAATTTTTGCTATTTCATTACAAATTTCATCAATTGTAACTATTAGTTTTATAACAACAAATTGCAAAAATATCTCTATATATTCTTTTACTGGTGGGAGTGATTATCTAAGTGGAACTTTTGGTAATTCAGGCAAAGACTATAAAAGATGATATATTAAAACCAATAATAATGATAATTATAATGGTTATATTGATTGAGCAATATTTCCAACAATACCAGGTGTTTCAATTGATAATGGAGTTGTTAGTTGAGATAGTATGGTTGAAAGAGGCATCCACCTATTTCGAATAGTAGCAATAGTTAAGAATAAACGATATGCTTCAGAAGATTTCGTTGAATTATATATTTCTCATCCTTATATTTCAATTCAACCTACCATTGATTCAAGTTTTGAAATAAAAAATTTTGCTGGTAATAATCCAAATTTACAATATTCATTTGATACTGAAAATTGAAATGAATATTCGGGTGTTATTAATATACCCAAAGATAAAATTTTATATCTAAAAGGTAACAATCCAACTGGTTGGTCACATTCTGATGCTGATTGACATAACCCACGTATTAGATATACAACATTTAAATTCTCTGGAGAAGTATATGTTGCTGGTAGTGTTATGGCATTAGTTGATAATGGAGTTGGAAATACAACAATTATTCCAGATGGTTATTGTTTTAGTTATCTATTTTCAGGATGTAATAATGTTAAAATTATAAATCGAGAATTTTTGAAAAAACCCACAACATTGACAGAAAATTGTTATGGTGCAATGTTTAGCGGATGTAGTTCAATAACAATCGCGCCAGATTTACCAGCTATATCATTAAAAGAGAGATGTTATAACTACATGTTTAATGGGTGTAGTTCATTACAAATACCACCTATTTTGCCAGCTACAAGTTTAGTTGATAAATGCTATCAATATATGTTTGAAAATTGTACATCATTAAAAAATGCTCCAAATTTACCAGCAACAGAATTAGCTGATGGTTGTTATACTAGTATGTTTGCCAATTGTACATCATTAAAAAATGCTCCAAATTTACCAGCTATATCATTAAAAGAAAGTTGTTATAACAATATGTTTAGTGGATGCAGTTCATTACAAATACCACCTATTTTGCCTGCAACAGAATTAGCTGAATATTGTTATAACTACATGTTTAATGGTTGTGATTCATTAACATTTGCTCCAGAATTGCCGGCAACAATTTTAGTTAATTATTGTTATTACTCAATGTTTTCACATTGTACATCATTAACAATTGCACCAGATTTACTGGCAACAAGTTTGATTAAAGGCTGTTATACTAATATGTTTAAAGGTTGTGAGTCATTAAAACAAATTAAATTGTATTATGACGGAAATTATGATGAAACTTATTTTAAAAATTGAGTGAATGGTGTTAATGAAGATGGTATATTCTATTACAATGGTAATGATACTAAAGAACATTTTGGATTATCATCATGAACACTAAAGATTTTTTAATAATATAAAAAAATGATTAGAAAGTTCTAATCATTTTTTAACATTAAATTTTACTTTAATTGTTTTTATTAACTGTTTTTAAAAAAGTATCAAATGAAGTTACATTTACCAATATTATTTAAAGTTTTTCCTTCAACATCCAAAAGACTAAATAAATTATGTTTTCAATTTGATTCATCAGGCATTATATTTTTAAATTCCATCTCTAAGAATATTGAATAACTAACATATGCAGTAGCTAATTTACTTTTTTCTTCACCACCTGTATCTACTTCTATATAGCATGGAGTGAATGATCGTATAACATTTACTACATTAACATTTGATAAAACTTTTTTATTGCTATTATTTCCAATTTCAATATCAGTAATTTTAAATTCATCTTCTGAATATATACCATAATCATAAGTATCAATAATATTAAACTTAGCTAATTTTTTTATATCATCAACGTTAGTTGCTTTTAAGTAACATTCATAACTGTTGCTGCCTGTATTAAAGTCAACAACTGCTTTATCATTGTATATTTGTTCTGGTAACTTAAATGTTGCAGGTGTTCCTATAGCTGAGTTCCATGCATTAATTGGTATTACTAGTGAAACATCATTATTACATTGAAATGTTACTATAATTTTTGCTTTATTATAAATTGGAGCTCAGGCAGAATACATTAATTCTTTGAATTCATCATTATTTCAATGATACCATTCACCAGCACCATTTGCATTTATAAAAAATGGTGTATCATATGTATCTTCTTTATCTTTTTTCTCATAAACTATACTATACTTAATACCATCATTTGAATATGTTTCACTTTCAGCGAGATTAAATATTGGTTTGTAATTAATAGTTTTGTTAGTACCAAATCAAACACTTGCTTCTACTGATTTTGTGGCAACATATTCTACTTTATCATCTTTAGTATTCTTCTCTAAATAAATATTTGTATTTAATTGACTAAATTCATTGAAATATGAAATTCTGTTATATTCGAAACCAATCATTTTGTCATTCTTATTCTTAGGTGAAGGAATAGCTTTTATTTCTAAAGTTATCAATTTACTTGTAGCCATTTTTTGATATCTTTTTGAAAAGCAATTAATACGGAATGTATATGAACCCTCTTTATTGAAATTTGATCATATGACATGACCATCGTCAATTGTTATTATACCATCTAGTATAGCTGGTGCTATCACACCATCTGCTGACATAAATGATGAATCAATTGATCAAGTTAGTTCATCATATTTTGGAGAAATATCATATGTATATGCATATAAATTTCATTCATTATCATCACCACCTCGTTGTGATACATATCCGCTTAATGCAGTAGAACCACCATGTAAATAGAATTCATCTGAACCAACTATACAAGTAACTTCATCTGAGTAATAAGTTTCATCTTCACTATTACTTTGTTTAATTGCTACTCTAAATTTATAGTTACCAACCTTGATATTTTTTCAGTGAACAAGCCCTTGATTATCAATTGTTAGTGATTCAGGTAATTCTTCACCTACTAAGCTATAGGTTACATTAGTTACAAGTGTACCATTAATCAATAAACTTCATTGACCTTTTTCATCTTTACCATCACCTTCATCTATTTCTAAAATAGTGCTACCACCTTTTACTTCAGCATTTTTAGCTGGATTTATTGTTAGAGTTATTTCATCCGATTTTATTAATTCGTTGTCATAATAAGCAACAACTTTAAACTTATAAACATTATTTGTAATTTCAGATGATCATGAAACTATTCCATTATTAATTTTTATTGTTCCTGGTAATTCTTTACCTTCTATTGTAGACTCTAAACCTCATTTACTTGGTGTTTTTTCTTCATTATCAATATATAAAATTCATTTTCCTTTTTCATCACTACCATTTGTTCCTGCTTTACCTGATAATGTTGTGCTTCCACCTCGCACAGAATAATTAACTTTATCACCAATAGTTAAAGTAACAATTTCGTTAGATTCAATTTCTTTATTATTGTATACAGCTATTACGGTAAATTTGTGTTTACCAGCTCTAACTTGATTTGTTCAATAAATATAACCATCACCATTAATGTCAATTCCACTCAATGCAAGAGTATCAGCAGTTTTTAATTTTCATTGAATATCAGATTTAACAATTTCACCATCACGTTGTAGTACTCATGGTTTTTCAGCTTTACCCTCTTTTTCTTCTTGACCATATAGTGACAATGTACCTTCTGTGTATATTCCATATATACTTTCTTGAACTCATAATTCAATAGTAGGACTTTCAATTTTATTTTCATCACAAACAGCCACTACTTTGAATTTATATGTAGTATTAGCTTCAACTTTATCTGTTCATTTAACTCATCCATAACCATTTTCATCTTTAACAATTTCAATTATATTTGTTAAATCTGTACTTTGATCTTGTGAGACAACACTTCATTGTTGAGCAGCGACATATTTTCCATTCATATATGCTTTTCATCGGTTACTATCACTACCACTAGTTCCTTCATGTGTTGTCATTGCAAGAGTACCGCCAGATAGAACATTTTTAGAAGTTATGGTTAATAAGATTGGATTAGCAGATTGACATTCTTCATTATTTAACTTAGCAACTACATAAAAAGAATATTCACCTTCATTAATTGTATCAGTCCAATAAACATATCCATCTTTATCAATAGATAATGCATTTTCTGGTAATGGTTCTTTTGTAGCTGATTTTAAACTTCATGCAACACCACTTAAAACAGATTCACCGTCACTTTTCAATATTCATTGTTTTTCATCTCGTCCCGCTGTAAATGGTGCACTTGTTAATGTAGGAGAACCACCGCTTACTTCATAAGTTTGTTGTACGATATTTAAGGTAATTTCAGTAGATTTATATTGTTTTCCTTCATATTGAGCTACTACAAAAAAAATGTATACATTCTTTTGAATTTTGTCTGTTCAACTAACTCTTCCATTCTTAATGTTAATGCATGATACATCAGTATTTCCTTTTTTTTCTATATTTCAACTAACACCACTTGTGATAGTTTCACCATTATCACTTTTTAATGATCATGTATTTGTATCATCACCACTTTTGCCTACTTTACCAGATAATGAATTACTTCCACCAGTAACTGTATAGTTGGTTTGATTTTTTTTACTACCACAACTTGTAGCAATTGTTGAAACTGATGCTAATGATAAAATCGCCATGCTAGGAACTAGCAATGACTTTAATAGTTTATTTTTAGATTTTGTTGACTTGTTGTTTTTCATAATTTTCATATTTTCCTAAACATTTTAATGATATTATACAAAATAAACGATTAATGTTGCAAAAAGTGAGCAAAATTTAACAAAATTTAAAAAAATGAGTAATGTTGCAAAAAAAGTTGGTTTTTTGAAAAAAGTTGGAAAAGTATATATGTATATTCATATACATATATAAAATTGTAAAAAATGCTTGAACTATATACACATAATATAGTTCTATGGAAAAGAAAGTAAGAAACGGCAATAGA
>CACZNK010000048.1 GCA_902782585.1 uncultured Ureaplasma sp.
ACTATATGCAGCTTCCATCAGTTTCATTTGTTCATCAGAAATAAAATCATTTCTAATTTCTTTGATAATTGTTTTTGGTTTAATATGGTGTTTTTTATTATATTCAATTTGAATCTTTCTTCTACGATTAGTTTCATCAATAGCGATTTTCATATCTTTAGAAATATTATTAGCATACATAATAACTCGACCATTTATATTTCTTGCTGCTCTTCCAAAAGTTTGAATTAATGCTCTTGAATTTCTAAAGATACCAGGTTTGTCTGCATCAAAGATACAAACTAATGAAACTTCTGGTGCATCTAAACCTTCTCGTAATAAATTAACGCCAACAATTACATCATATTTACCTCTACGCATGTCATTTAAGATTTTTGAACGTTGTAGTGGTTTTAATCCATGGTGAAGATATGCAACTTTTATATGTTTATCTTTTAGATATTCAGTTAATGTTTCAGCCATTTTAATTGTTAAAACAGTAACAAATGTTCTTTCATTATTTGAAATTTGTTTTTTAATTTCAGTTATCAAATTATCAATTTGATCTTTAGTTGGATGGATTTCAATAATTGGATCTACTAATCCTGTTGGTCTTACGATTTGTTGTACAACAATTCCATTAGATTCATTTATTTCATATTCATTTGGTGTAGCTGAACAATAAATGATATGTTTAATTTTGCTATTAAATTCTTTAAAGTTTAATGGTCGATTATCTAAAGCTGAAGGTAATCTAAAACCATAATCAACTAATGTTTGTTTACGGTTGCGATCAGTATTATACATTCCTCTAATTTGGGGAATAGTCATATGTGATTCATCAATAACTAATAATCAATCTTTATTACCATAGTAATCAAAGATAGTATAGGGTGTCTCACCCTCTTCTCTTAATTCTAAATGTCGTGAATAGTTTTCAATTCCTGGACAAAAACCTAATTCTTTTAATGCTTCAACATCAGCCTTAGTTCTTTGCTGTATACGTTGTGCTTCTAATAATTTACCATTAGATTTAAAATAACTTATTCTTTCATCAAGTTCTTGAGTAATTCTTTTAATTCCTTCTTTAAATCTTGATTCATTCATGATATATTCATTAGCTGGAGGAATAATAAAGTAATCTTCTTTTTTTAATACTGACCCAGTTAATGAATCTACTAAATGAATCGATTCAATTACATCACCAAATAAAGAAATACGAATAATATATTCATCACTAGTTCCTGGTGCAATTTCAATTACATCACCATTAATTCTAAATGTTCTAGGTTTTAAATCAATTTGATTTCTTTCATATTGTAATTTAACTAACTGATATTGAAATTGTTTGTAATTTATTTTTTCATTTTTTTTAATCAAGAATTTAAATTCATCATAATCATTGGGTGATATTGATGCATAAATAGCTGCAACTGAAGCAACTACAATAACTTTTGACGAAGTTGCTAATGAATTAATTGTTGATAAACGCATCATTTCAATATCACTATTTCTTTGAGCATTTTTTTCAATGTATAAATCAATTGTTGGTTTATAAGCTTCTGGTTGGTAAAAATCAAAGTATGAAATAAAATATTCAACATTATTATTTTTAAATAATTCTTTGAATTCACCATAAAGTTGAGCAGCTAAAGTTTTGTTATGAACAATAATTAATGTTTTGGTTTGTAATCTTTCAATAACATTAGCAATAGTAAAAGTTTTTCCAGTTCCAGTAGCACCTAAAAGAACTTGTGATTTTACATTGTGCTTAATATTATCTACTAATTCTTTAATAGCATTTATTTGGTCTGCTATTGGTTTCATATTAGTAGTTAATATGAATTTGTTATCATTTTTAGATTTCATTAATATTATTTTTCTTCTTTAGTAGATTTATCAGTGTTTTCTTGTTGTTTTTTCATTAAATCAGCAATTTTACTTAAAGTTTCCTTGGCATTAGTTTGTTTTTCTTGTTGTGAAGGAATAAATTTATCTTTTGGTGAATTAGGTTTTAAATTTAAAGTAAAATTTGGTTTCTTATCAAATGCATTTTGAATAATTTGTTCATTATTTCTATCTTTCAATTTTTCATAAACTTTCTTATCAATATTCAATGTGTCAAGAATGTTTGATAATTCATTAAATATTGCTTCATTAACACGAGGAACAAAGATATGATTAATTTGTCTAATTGATAAATGAGCAACATTTTTCTTCATTTCATTAAAGTGTTTGTCAGCTTCTTCAACATAAATGTTTAATGGTGATCTTTGTTCATAACTTCTTAAGTTTACACCTTCCCGAACTTTAACCATTAAATCAAGATGATTAGATCATTGATAATCAAGGGCTTGAATCATTATATCTTTAAAAATTTTATTACCAATTTCAGGTGTTAATAGTTCAATTCGTTTATCAATACTAATGCATAAAATGTTATATAAGATATTTGATGCTTCACTAAGAGTTTTGTGATCAAAAAAATCATGTGAAACAAGATTATAGTTGAATAATTTTGTATTAATGATATCAGCTATTCGTTGAGGTATTACAAATAAATTATTTTTTGGTGATTTAGCTATTTCTGCAACATCTTTTGCTACATTTTTAGCCATGTTTTTGGCAATTTGGACATTTGTAATATTCTTTAAAATTTGGTCTCTTTGTTTATAAATTAATTCTCTTTGATTTGAAAGGATACTATCATAATCAATAAGATTTTTACGGACATCAAAGTTATATGCTTCAACTTTCTTTTGAGCATTTCTAATTAAACGAGTAAAGAATCATGAATCATAATATTCATCATCAAGTTTTTGACTACTCTTTTTTTCTTTTTCAATTGCAAAACGTCTAAATAATGTATCATCTAATGAAACAAAAAATCTTGTTAGCCCAGGATCACCTTGTCGTCCACTGCGTCCTCTTAATTGATTATCAATACGACGTGATTCATGGTGAGCAGTACCAATAACATATAATCCACCAAGTTCTTTTACTCCAGGACCCAATTTAATATCTGTACCACGACCAGCCATATTTGTAGAAATAGTAATCATTCCCTTTTGACCAGCTAAAGCAACAATTTTAGCTTCTTTAGCATTATTCTTAGCATTTAATAATTGAAATGGTAAACCTTTGTTTTTCAAAAAGTAAACTAACTCTTCAGAGTCTTCAACTGATTCTGTACCAATAAGTATTGGTTGTCCAGCAGCATGAATTCTTTCAACTTCACTTACAACATGAACTCATTTACTCATTTTGTTAGCAAACACATAATCATTTAAATCAGTTCTTATAACTGGTCGATTGGTTGGGATTGTAACCACAAGCATGTTATAAATTTTTAAAAATTCTTCAGCTTCTGTTGCAGCTGTACCACTTAATCCAGCTAGTTTGTTATATAAACGGAAGAATGATTGATATGTAATTGTAGCAACAGTTACATTTTCAGGTTCAATCTTAACATTTTCTTTAGCTTGAATAGCTTGTTGAACTCCAGCATTATAACTACGTCCTTCAAGGATACGACCTGTAAATTGGTCAATTAGAAAGATTTTGTCATCTTTAACAATATACTCAACACCATTTTTAAATACTTTATTTGCAAGCAAAGCATTTTTAATTTTGTGATATAAATTTGAATTTTCAAAATGGAAAAGATTATTTAAATGATAATTCATTTCTGCTTTTTTCACACCTTCATCAGTTAAATTAATTGTGTTTGATTCAGCATCAATTACATAGTCTTTTTCATTTAGTTTGTTAACAAAACGATCAACATCAATATACATTGAAATATCTTGTTTTGGCTGACCAGAAATAATCAATGGTGTACGAGCTTCATCAATTAAAACTGAATCACCTTCATCGATAATAGCAAAGTTAAGTTCTCTAATAACTTTATCTTCATATCTATTAACCATGTTATCTCTAAGATAGTCAAATCCTAATTCAGAGTTTGTAGTATAAGTAATATCACAAGCAAACATCTCTCTTTTTTGATTAGATGAAAAGCTTGCAAGATTATATCCAACTGTTATACCTAATGGATTTAATGCTTTTGCACAAAAAT
>CACZNK010000049.1 GCA_902782585.1 uncultured Ureaplasma sp.
CTCCTGCTTGTTGTTTGTCTGGTGTGATGTCTTGCATTAGTAGATCACTGACGTTTTGTATTGTTAGTTTCATAAAATTTGCTGAACTAAATTCCATTATTATCACCACTAAAAAAAAATAGGAGGACTATTTACCTCCTTGTAAAATAACTTGATTGGAATGGTCTTTTTTCTTTGGTTTTTGGATATTATATGAAAATACTTTTACCATCCTGTCCGCTAAATATTCTGTTCTGGATTTAATAGTATCTTCGTTCCAATGATTGTATTTAATTACAGATTTATTAAGATGAAGTCTATCATCTTTAAATCCATTTTCCATTTCTAATTTTTCTTCAAAGGTTTCATTTGAATATTCAGTGTTATACGCAGTTAATGTTAAGTTTCCAATATCATTAATGTAATTATTGTGAATTTCAACTGCATTTTTACCTAATTGTTGTTCCCATTCTTTAGTTAAAGTTTGAGGCATAATATGTTCAATAGAATACCTTTCAAAATTAACAGACCCTTTAGAATAAAAACTCATTTCAATTCTTTCAAGAATGTTACGTGTAGATGACCTAACCATATTATTATAAAAATCAGTGAATAAAATATGCTCTTTAAATTGTCTATCTGTTATTTTTTTATGTGCTGAAAACATCATTTTTTCAAAAGAATTACAAAAATCAGAATAATCTAATATTCCCATATCTATTTTAGTATTCAAAGCAGTACTATTAGTTTTAGCAATTCTAACTTTCAATAAATGATTTGCAAACAATTCTAAACAGTAACTTAATTCACCAGCACTAATTAAACCTTTATTCAATGATTGATAACATTTAAACAATATAGCATATGATGAATTAACACTGCCTGTTGCAGATATTCCTTTTACAAAATAATAATTTGGATCATCTACATTGATTTCTTTAATTTGTTGGTAGATGTTAAAGCAATTGTAGATATCTTTAATACAATCTTCTTTATCAATATTAAAAGAACGTAAATGTCTTTTTAAAGAAATATATACTTTTTCTGCAGTTGTACTACTAAATAAAAATGGTCTTACTGACCTCACATAACCATGCATAAACTTGTTAAATGCATCTTTATTTGTAAAATAATCTTCCATAGGTTTCCAATATGTTTCATAAAGAACACATTGTTTATCTTCATCAAAAGACATTAACAAATAATTTCTAATTTGTTCAAATTGTTTTAAAGGCAATCCAGTTGAATTTAAGCTATCAAATAACTCTTGAGGGTCATCTTGTGGTTCTGCTTCTCCATCATACATCTCTAATTTAATCAAATTACTATAAATTAAATCAATATTATCTTCATTTAACATACGATAATAAGCATTAAAACATCTTAATATCCTATTGTTATTATTATGATACCTACAATTTTTATCTTTTAATTGACCTCCTGCAGGCAAATCCAATACAATTTTTGAAAAAATAGCATCATCTTCACCCCGTAATCTCATCTTGAGTTTATGATCATCTTTTCCTTTTCTATTTACTAAAACAGAATAATATATTTGCTCTTTCCAATCAAAAGTAGTGTTCGCTCCTTCATGATGTTTACAATAACTACATATAGCAGCGTATAATAACATAATAGTGGTCAATCTTTGTTGACCATCTACTAACAAATCATCTCCTACCTTAGATGGATTGTTATTTTGAGGTTTATGGATAATGGTGTTAATGAAATGAGTGTCTAACTCTTCATTTGGATTCAATTCAATAACATCTTCCCATAATCTTATATATTCATCATCTGTCCAACTATAATTCCTTTGAAATGGTGGAACATATAACTGATTGTTTAAATCATCTAAAAATTTGTAAACTGGTTTACTATCTTTCATGATTACACCTATTTTTCTAACTTTATTATAAATCCTAATTCTTCAGCTTCAGACTCTAATTTATCAAATTTCCTTACGAATGCACCATATTTCATACCTTTTGATATGTTTTCGTTAATATATTCAGCCCTCATCATATCAATACAGTCATCAATAGTGTAATCTTCATCGATTATCCAACCATCAATCATTGCTCTGATAAATGGTATTTTATTAAATTCAAAAACACCAGTATGTTGACTTTTTAGACTTGTTTTACATTTTCCTTCTTTACCATATTCATTCACAACTAATGGAACATTTAAATCTGCTAATTGTTTGTCAGTTATTTCAGATTTAATCTGTTCTATAATGTCTTTTTCATTAAACTTATGATAGCTTTCTCCCATTGTCGCTTTTACAATTTCTAATCTTTCATGTAGATAATCTCTATAATAAGTCATGTTTTTACCTCTAAAATTTATTTCATTGATAAAGTCAATGAGCTTTAAATTATTTCACTCCCTATCAAAACTAGACCAGGCATATGACCCAATATGACAAGGAATTGATTTAACACTCTTAAAACCATATTGCTGGCAAAGCATACTAATTAAATCACTAATGTAA